>WJLZ01000067.1 GCA_014728215.1 Chitinivibrionales bacterium | reverse complement strand
TCATTCATTTCAAGCCTCTTAAGTTCGGACAGCCTGCAGATCGAATCGGGAAAAACCGAAATTCTATTCCCACTGATATTAAGAGAACTGAGACGCTGAAGCTTCGAAATTGCTAAAGGAAGATTCACCAGTTGATTCTCCGAGAGGTTCAGATCATACAATGCTGTGCACACTCCGATTTCTTCGGGGATTTCAACAATATTATTTCTGGATATATCAAGAGAGACAAGTTTTGATAATTTCCCTACCGCAACAGGCAGATATGTGAGATCGTTACCCTCAAGATTCAAGGTCTGCAATGAAGTCAGACTTCCAATGTGTTCCGTTAAATCGGATATTTTCCTGCTGCCCGAAATTGCATTGTTCGACAAATCCAACTGTGTAATGCGTGCATACTCCTGGACAGCCACCTCCGAAACGGCGATATAATCAAGATGGTTTTTATCCAATAGAGTCCGAATGGCCAGAGTGTCTTCAATAAGTGTTTGCGAGAAACAAGAAGCAACCGGTAAAGCAAGTACTACAAGCAATCCATTCATTTTCATTTTGATACCACTCCGCATCATCAATCATATTACCACAAATTCAATTTAACTAATCGAGGGTGAAGTTAATTCTATAATAATACTTCACTCGAACCGACCTGCCCCTTTGTCGAGGAGGCGGAAATCGCCACCGAGGGAGCGCTTCTTCAGCAGCCTCGGCAAAAGAGGGGTGCCCGAAAATGCTGTCGATTATAAACGAATGGACCATACCCTTTTCATCGATTATCAGGTCCACATCTACCCAGCCTTCAATACCGGCTCTCAGCGCAATATCAGGATACAATGGCTTGGGGTTGAATATGGGATCGAATTCTATATTATCAAGCTCTTTGGGCGATTCAATTCTTAAGGCGGCGGGGGTTACCGGCTGCAGAACAGAAGCTTTCCGGATGGCCTGATAATCTCCCGCCTTATCACCGGCAGCAGCATGTATGTCTGATGGAGCATCAGGTTCCGGTTCTTGAGATACCGGTTCCGGTGTCTTTTCGGCCGGAGGTGTTGACACTCTGTTTGGTCGCTCTACGGATTTTGACGGCACAGGAGGTGGAGGTTTTTCGGGAAGTATCTCCATGATATTAACTACGGTGTAAGGAGGAGGGGCGGTTTTTACAGAATAATCACCGGTAATTGTAACTATGCAAAAAAGATACACACAAACACACGCCAGCAACCAGGCTATTGCAAAACGAAGGAGTGAAAAGCGGTCAAGCGCCGTTCCGCAATCCGCTCCGTCGACGCCGATGCATGCACCACCGCCCATAATTAATCGTTTTCCTTAGCTTCTTTAATTATAAGACCGTTTTTGGGGGCCTGGGTACCAAGAGAAAACCGAGTGATATTATTTGCGCGCAACCTGTCCATTATGGCTATCAATGGATCGACTCGTCCATCCCTGTCGGGAATGATCACTATACCCGCATTACCCCTTCGCTTTATCTTCTCGGGGATAATAGACAACAATGTGTCAAGTTCAAATAATCTGTTTTCATGCCGGTAATTACCCTCTTTATCGATTGCAATCACAAGGATATCGCCATCAAGAGCCCGTGATGTTGATGCATGCGCTTTATTAATAGTTATTCCAGTTTCCCTGATAGAGGTGGTTGTCACGACAAAGAAGATCAGCAGAATAAAAACCATATCAATCAGAGGGGTCATAGATACCGTTGCTTTTGTTTGCGGTCTTTCAAGTCTTCTGAATGCATCTTTAAGCATGGCCAACCTTTATATAGTATAAAAAGTGCATGGATACTTCTTTTGTTTTGTCGGTCACTTTTTTCAATCGAATGCTGAGCAACGTATGCCCAAGAATAATGGGCACCGAGGCTATGAGACCGGCCTGAGTGGTTATCAGAGCTACCGATATACCGTCAGCCATGGCATGGATATCCGCAGTACCTTGAGCGGCGAGGACCCTGAAGGTGGCAATCATACCCGATACGGTCCCCAAAAGCCCGAAAATCGGCATGAGGTGTGAAAGCGTTGCAAGTAAATCGAGATATTTCTCGTATGCAGGTATATCCTTAAGAAGCGCTTCCTCCATTTTCATTTCTATATGGTTATCGGGAAGTGAACGGTTTTCTAATCCGGCTTTTAATACATTTTTAATAATTCCCTTCTTTGCTTTGAGGTACGCTTCAATACCGGCTATTTCACCTCTTTTCAGCAGATATTCGATTTTCCTGCTCTGATTGTTAAGCTGAAACGCCGTTTGAAGGAAAAATATTATTCGTTCGATTATGATGGTCAACCCCCAGAGTGTACCGATGAGTATGGGATACATAAAAATCCCGCCGCTTTTAAAATATTCGACTACCACAGGCATTACCGCATAGTCTCCTTTCGATTTGTAATAATGACTCCAATATTGTTAAAACGTATATTCACATCCCATAAAAAGTGTTGTAAAGGGAATGTTAATTCCCAACCGTTCCACTTTTTGTGATTTACTGTCGGCCAGAAAAACATTCGGACTGTTAAGCATGTTCCACAGTTCTATATATATATGAAATCGCCCCCTTTTCAAGGCGACCTCTTTGAGAATCCGCAAATCAAGGCGTTGATAGGGAGAATAACGTTTACCATTGGTTGAACCGATATAAATACCGCGGGAGAAGTCGGTTTCAGTGTAAGGATAGCCGGTAATAAATCGATATTTTATTCCCAATTCATACCGCCGTGGGAGGCGGTAGTAATTTACCAGCGAAGCGGAAAAAGGACGGTCGAACATAAAGGGGCGCCAAGGTGAATTTTTATTGCGACGTCGAAAAGCCCTTCCCAACCCCAGGGAAATCCAGCCAAACCATCTTTCACCGGGATCGAACCGGAGGAGGTATTCAATTCCGTATCCATATCCGGCGCCGGTATTGGAATACGTGATATAATAATCCTCATGTTCCATCAAATATGACATCAGAAGAGCATTATATTTTTCCGGGACCCTTCGATAAAGCGAATCGATGAGCGAGTCGGCAAGCCGGTCGTCTTCATTAAGAAGGTACCGAAGATCCTCGGGAGAATATCTCATATGATCATAGACAGTCTGAGCATTTTCTACCGAAAGATCATAATAATACTTTCCGTAAACATCAATTTTTTGCGTTAACCATGATACGAATTTCGACTCAATCCCGATTGACAGGTGCCACACCTTCTCGGGGACAAGGTTGTTTGAGAGGGCGAGTAGGGCGGGTGTATAATCATTCTGAATATAGTGACCTGCCGAGGCAATCAGCTCATTCCTGTTGTTCAGGCTGTATTTAGATCCAATGCGAGGCGATAGCGAAATCGATGAATCGGCCTGCGAATAATCCAGACGAAGTCCGGTGGTTATTTTCAACCGCGAGGCGGCATTCCATTCATCCTGGAGAAAAAAACTACCCGAGTAATAATAATCTCCACCCGAATATCTGATAAAAAGACGGTTCCGTACACCTGAAACATCATATATGCCGACAGTATCGATACTGTCAACCAATGCGATCATACCGGAATCCCCGGTCAGCATTCCCCAGTGATCTCCGAAATTCACGCTTCCTTTAGTAACTATGTTGTGCAAAACCCATCCGGTTGAGACATCATATTTATTTGTGCAATATTCGAGCTGTATGCCGCAATCAAAAAGATGGTTTTCCCAGCCGGAATAGAGCCAGCTCAAAGAACCGTTAACTCGTTCGATTTTAACATTGTATAATGATGTGTCTGCGGTGTATGAAAATGAATCGGGAGGAAACATCAGGTCCCATTTTCTTTGTTGTCTGCCTCCGATCAATTCGAATACATGGTTTTTACCTGGTGTAAATCTTATATTACCGATCACACTGTTGCACTTTGACCCGTAATCAACAAGAGTATCAATAGCTCGAACTGCTTGTGACGGCATCGCAACATACCGCAACTCATCTCCGAGCGGCCCCTCACCTTCATAATTTTTATTTTCAGAATATCCGCTCACCCATCGGAGCATATCGACGATCGTATCCCTCAAATGTATATCGATTAGCGAATCACCGGTGAAATCATCATAAAACCGAGCGTTATTGTCGTCGTAATCCATGTAATACTTCCGATAATAATACATGATCGGAGTTATCGAGTCGGCAACGACATATCTGAACCGGTCCGTATTGTAAAGATAGTTGACTTTGCATTCCACTATGTCTGAGGGTTTAAAATGAAGCCCTGTTGAATAATCGCGATAATCGGGCATGTTGATCAAATCTTTAAATTCATCAATATGCTTTTTCAGCTCAGCATCAAAATTTTCTCCGGCATTTTTAATGGCTGTCTTAACCAGGAAATCGGTATAGGAGCCCTGGGTGGAAGCAGAAATGCCGAACCGATGATTGATCAATGGAACATTTACATAGCCTGAATACTGGAGCATGTTTGCATCGAATGTAAGCGAAAAAGAATCGGCTACCGCTCCCCGACTTTCAACCGCGATAATTCCAGATTGAGCGTTAAAATATTCAGCAGGATAGGCTGATTTATAAAGCACCAGTTCATCTACAGCCATTTGATTGAACGTAGAACGAACGCCGCCAAAATGGTAGGGTTGCAACAAGGGAACTCCATCGAGAAAAATCCGTGCCTCAAACTCATCACCTCCGCGGATTATGCATCTGGAAGAAACGTCGTTCTCGGAGGAGACCCCGGGGAGTGTATGCAGAACCCGAAGGGGGTCGCTTATCGTTCCCGAAACATGCCTTATTTCTTTATTTGGTAAATCGGTACGGGAAGGTTGAGCGGTTGTATGAATCGGTTGGCGCGTACCCCTGACGGTGAGTTGTCTCCTGACAGGCTTGCCTTCAACAACCGGCGCTTCCAGGGTCGTATACATATTTTTTCGGTCCTCATTGCATTCGATTGTTATGTAACCTCCGGCCCCCTCAGGGGTGAAGACACCCAGAGCATGTATTCCGCCAATCAATGTTGTACATTGAAAAGAGCCTTTTGTGGTAACAGGAATCGTATCGTTATCGAGCATAACAATAAGAGTGTCCTCGCCGTCAAATATATCGCCTTTCTCATCGACAACATACCCCCGAATTGTCCATGGGATCTCATTGATTGTATCAGATTTCGTTGATGTTGAAACAACGCTTTGAGAAGTAGTGGCAGGAATAAGCGTAAAGGTGGCGAAATAATTCCGACGGTCGGGAGATATGGTTATAATTTTATGATTCTTCTCATATTTCCGGGAAATAACCGAAATGGTATGATATTCCATTGGCCGGAGCCTGAGTATGAAGTTCCCGAGAGTATCCACAGGCGTCCGAAAGCTGTCAATCATGACTACAATAGAATCATCATCAGGCACAGCTCCGGTATTCCCGTCAATTAACAGCCCTTCAACAATAATCTCAGCGCTGTCGGCGACGCCATCTTCCGGGCGTTGAACGATATTTTGCGATGGAATATCATCCGAATATACCGATTCGAGCGTGCCGAAAGCAAACATTACAATCACTACATATGATTGTAAAAAGTAACGGACAAGAGGCAACCGATTATATTCCATATTGCCACCGGATACCCAGGTGATAGGTCAAACCGATATTCTTAATTTTTGAATAATCAGGGAATATCAGGCATACCTCGGGGATTAATTTATCGGGGAGAAAGCGTATGGTCGGGAGGTCTACAGCACATCCGCCAGCAATGCGTACATTCCAGCCCATGTCTTTTTGCCTGAGGATATTTTCATCGTTAAAATCAAGTTCGTTGGTGAGAATATCGGTTGCAACAAGCAATATGCGAAATGTGGCGTAGGGATTAAAATGCGCACCGTCGATACCGCCGGCGTATTCTAGAAACCATCCGTTGTCTATCCAGGCTCCGACAGTCCAGCCGATCGAAAGATTGTGAAAATAGCCGAATCGTTTCGAGTAAACCGGAGGTAACCCGAGGCGGGAATCAAATTCTACAATAGGTAACCCGTAATCTTCGGCAAACTGGGCAGGATATTCCCCGTGCAATCCGATTTCAAGCCCCCCTCCCAGAGGCTTTTCGGGCAAAATCCCGAGACGGTATTGAAAACAAAAAGAAAACCAGCGTTGCTCCAGTGTGTCTGCAAATGTTTCAGACGATGTGTTTTCGATTTCTGTCAGGACGGGAGAATGGTTTTTAATCTCATAATAATCTCTTCCTCCGAAACCGCCGCCGAAAAGACTTTCTCCAGGCGAAAGAAGTTTACCCGTATTATAAGATTGAGTGGCAAAATTACATAAACATATAATACATATCAGCCCCCCGGTAATGCACATGAGGCAATATCGAATTATTCTTCCCCGATCGGAGTTCATTGGTTCCCTTTAATAATGCTGCGCGCTGATGGAATTAGTCTTTTGTTAAAAATTGAATTATTCCACTGCCGTCTCGGGGATCGACCCGGTTACCCGCATAATCGGTCACCTCTCGAAAATCGAGATTGATCGTGTCGTGCGCTGCGTTCACTCCCGGAGGAATAATTAAGAATAGAACACCACGGTTCCGCATAGTCCATTTCCAGATTACATTTTCATTGGGCAGCACATAATCCGGATCGCCGGTTGTATCCGGAGGATCGCTGTTAATCGAGTCAATTTCAAAACCTTCTAAAACACTAACTGAAGGCATCTTTGTCGTGTCAAGGAACTCTGTAAAACTAGACACATAGGAGGACGGTTCCTTCTGGAGCCAGACCTCCTCATAAAGGGTGTCGGCACTTGAAACATCGCTATTGTTTGCTCCATTAAACCGGTTATAAGAACTCGAAACAGGATACCGACCGAATACTTTCGGTGCGGTCTGGTCGCATACCGAAAATGAAATCGCACTATCGGGATCACCGGTGAACCCAAAGGCGTCCTGAGCAAGTACAATATATTTAACGCATTCACCGTTCATATAAAAATCTCTGGTTGAAATCATGCAAAAAGTATCCACAACCCCCTCTTCGATATTCACCCAGTGAACATCGTAAGCCTTTTTGTAATAGATGCTGTAAAATGCGGCGCCGGGAAGCCGGTTCCAGTTCAGAAAATGATGAGTAGTACTATAATCAACCCGTGAGGTGTCATTAACATAGGCATCAATAATCGTAACCGGCCCCAATATTGCGGAAATTGCAATATCAAAAAGTGTGAATTTGCGGCTGTCTCCGTTATCACTAGTAACCCCGTCCAATACCACTTTGTACTTATCGCCACTATCCCAGAGAGAATTATAGGGAACGATAAACAGGTTTTTTCTGTTGTCGGAAAACCAGTAGTCGATCAGAATTGGACTATTGTGCTTATTAATGCATTGTATTGTGTTTCCT
>WJLZ01000066.1 GCA_014728215.1 Chitinivibrionales bacterium | reverse complement strand
GATTAAAAGTTACAAGTTCCGCGATGTACTCAAGGAAAGAATGAAAGACCCTGAGTTCCGTAAGGAATGGAAAAAAAGCCAGGAAGAGTTCGACCTTTCCTGTAAGGTTATTGAGTTGCGTATACAGGCAGGGCTTACACAGCAGGAACTTGCCGAGAAAGCGCATACATCGCAGCCGGCAATCGCTCGGCTGGAATCGGGCAGCTATAAAAATGTGTCGATGGCGTTCCTGCGCAAAATCGGTGACGTGTTCGGGCTTGAACCGCATATCACCTTCCGTAAACCTAAAGGCGCACACTAAATGCCGCCGGTAGCGAAAGAAACTACGCCCGTGTCAATCGGAAATGATGTCCGGTACACGGGCTTTTTTCTTTTTAGCTGCCTTCCTTCCCTTCGGCCCACTCAGGGCATCGCTTTCGCCGCGAAAAGAAAAACTCCCACAATCCAAGCACCATACCTCCGGCTGAAAAGACCTCCCGTTCAAAAAACGCTTCCAGGCGATTTTGGAGGTGAGCTTTACCACATCAAAAAGGAATTTGATGAGGAAGGGGAAGATTCTGAGAATGGGGTTAGTGGGATTCAGGCATATTATTTCGGGGCGAGATATTATGATCCTGAAATAGGGGTATGGTTCTCTTGTGACAAAGCGGGGCAGTTTTATAATCCTTATGCCTATGCCGGTAATGGGGCAAATCCCGTTGTAATGGTTGATAAAGATGGTAACATTTTAATTACAACTTCTTTCTTAATCAATGCCGGTCTTACTCTTTTAGCCGTCACTGGTTACTATATACACGTTTCAACAAATAATTTAGAAGCGGGCATGGGAGCAGATGATGCCTGGAACCCATTTTTAGCAGGATGGAAATGGTGGAAAGGAGATCCGAAATATCCCGGGAGCGGTGCTGCAAATAATACTCCACCTATAGGAGCAGGTTATGAATTAGGAGGAAGGGGATTCTATACAGAATCAGGTGGAAAACGTATTTATTCCAACCGAGATTTAGAGATAAATAATTCCACTTCAATGGCAATGAACGACCTGAATAGCAAAATAAATATTGTAGATGCAGAGGTTGATTTTGGTTGGAATTATGTCATATCTGCCTCTCAATTAAAAAATAACTTGTCTTATAGAAACGAATTATTTATTGAAGGAATACCAACTATTATTGGGACTGAACCTTTAGATGTTGCCATGGTAAAGCAAGAAACTGCCACAAACAGTGTAGAGTGTGATTATTGTGGTAACAACTACGACTTCACAAGGCTTACCCCGGACAGGGGAAGCGATATCGGTATGCCCGGACTGTTTGATTTTGGAGGGCCAAATGGCCCGTGTGCTAACCATGACCTGCGATATACAACCCCATACTTCAGCAAAACTAAAGCAGATGACCTTTTTCGATTAGAAATGCGTCTTAATGATAATTCGCCTTTTAAGATTATTTCAGAAATTTACTATCAGGCAGTAGCAAGAGGGGGCGACAAATACTATGACATAGGGCAGAGAAATGCCCTTGGCTTGCCTTTGCCTCCGATTATACATCCAAACGAATCTTTTGCACCGGATGTGACACGTGGAGGCAGAACACGATGATAAGGTACATACCTATAAGTACGATTCTGTTAGCATTAATTATTTGTGTATCATCATTTTTTGGTGGATCTTATAATGGTTCTGATGCGTTTTGGGGGAGCGTTATTACGCTACTTATTAATGTCGCCCCCTTTGTGCTATTTGCGATAATGTTCTATCTACATTTACAGAAAGCAAGTATTACAAAAATGCTGTATGTTGATTTGATATTTTCAGGGATTGCTATGTGTTTAGTAATAATAATCTATGGTGCAGGAGGGTGGGGTTTTGTGTTAGCCCCGCTTGGTATGGGAGCGTTATTCATTATCTATATAGTTATGATAGCGATAGCTCATATCATGCAAAAGAATAATGCAGGCAAAAATGCGAGTGTCGTTGATAGATAGTGTGGCAGTTTATTAAGCGAATGGTTCTTTGACATTTTCGATAGAACAGTTGCCATAAACGGGGGAGCAACTATAGGGCCAAACACATTAAATGCAGTTATATATTTGCATAATTCACCTGCATTCAATTTCGCTGGTGATTGGGGAGGTAATCATGCGTGGGTGCGTGATCCCGTAACTGGTGATGCGGTGGGGTTAAGCGGCAAATCATCAACGGTATTCGGCCCAGGGGATGGTGAAGTGAATTCACCAGCCATTGCAATTGAACTTCCACCAGGTGTAACTGGTGCTGAAGCAATAAATGCATTGCGTAATAGTAAAGCTATTTCTGAACCAGGACTTTATATCCCTGGTGTTTTTGACTGTAACTATTATTTGGAAAAGGCATTTAAAGAACAAGGTTGGCACTATCCTGGTGCTCCCGGTGGAAGGATAGATTGGAATGATAAAAAAAGAGTTCAATAAAAAGCTGGTTTTAATTCTGTTATTATTTTTCTATATCTTAAATTCTGGCTGCACTGGCCGTAAGTACGTTTCTTATGTATTTGTATTTCCACAAGTACATGAATATCCACTTGAATCTGATTGGGAGTATCTTCTAAAAATTTATGTAATTGATAAACCTTTATACAATGGAAAAAAGAAAATTAAACTTTTCCTTAGAGATGAAAATGGTAATGTTTTGCTAAAAGATAATAAAAATGTTTACGGCAAAGATTTGCTTCCGCATGTTTCCTGGGATAAAAAAGATACAGTTACTATC
>WJLZ01000065.1 GCA_014728215.1 Chitinivibrionales bacterium | reverse complement strand
TGAAGGACATCGGCGGTTTCTCCAGTAATTTACCCTACGGAAGCATGCGGTTGCTTCACCGTTCCGGTTCTCCATTCTCCTTAATTTTCATTCACATTCTTTCTCTAGAGGAGGAGATCCTATGAAGCGGCTGCAAACCATACTGTTTGTGACATCAGCGGTTATCCTATCGGTTCTTTACGGATGTGGCAAAAAGACCACGACCATCGAAGATACGATGCCGGAACCGGAACCGTCTGTTACTACCGAGGTTGAAACCCCGGCGCCGGAAACCGGGCCTTCCGACGACATTGTTTTCCAGACCCGGGATATCGACGCCGAAATGCAGGAGATTTTCGTGCCGATCTATTTCGAGTACGACCAGTATGAACTCCGGGGTGATGCAATCCAGAAGCTCGAACGGGCGGCCCGGTTTCTTTCCGAAAACATCGATATCCGGATTCTTCTTGAAGGCCATGCCGATGAACGGGGTTCGAATGAATACAATATCGGACTCGGCGAAAACAGAGCCAAGGCGGTGAAAAGCTATCTTACCTCCTACGGTATTCCATCGTCGCGCCTGGAGTTTACGTCCTACGGAAGAGAACGTCCGGCAATATCGAATTGCCCCGATGATGAATGTCATAAGAAAAACCGTCGTGTCGAGTGGAAAGTGCTCGAACGGTAGTATATTCCCGGCCTTCGGGTCTGTGCTCCTTCAGGGTCCCTGAATAGGCACACCATACAACGCGCATATCATTGCTCGCCGGCGCCGCGGTACCAGGCGGCTTCGGCGAGGTTTATTCGCTCCTCAACCCGCCCATTAACCATTCTGCTGCAAAAACACAGCCCTTTTTGCCCCATTCGCTGCGCCCTCAATGCCAATTTGTTATTTTATTATATCTTTGTTAAAAGTAGATACGATTTCTGAAAGGATTATGCCATGAAAATCACCATAGCCAAAAAGGCTTCGAATGATACTCAGGTCGTGTTTTTTGTTCAGGAAGACGCCGGAGAAATTGTCGATTTCAAGGGTGAAAAACATCAATTGACAATCCGTTATGAGAAGAATGCATGCATAATCTACTGCGGTTTAGGACTCCGTGAAAATTGTACGACGGCAATAATCAGACGTGGCGCGGCAAAGGCGATACAGAAAGCGATGGAACTGAAACGTACCTCAGTTTCGCTCATTCCGCCAAAAAAGAAAAAGTGCGCGGGGAAATGCAGTGAAGCTTCTCTGGAAGGCGCTATTCTGGGCGCCTATTCCTTTGCAAAATATAAAAGTGAAAAACCGTCGGGGATCAAAAAGATCGAGCTTGTCGATCCCACCGTTACTCCCGGGCGGGCCAAACAGATACAGGCCCTGTGCGAATCTGTTTTTTATGCCCGCGACCTGGTGAATGATAATGCCCATGTTGTCACCCCCGCTCACCTTGCCGCAGAAGCCCGGAAACTGGGATCGGCATCGAATATCACCACCACAATCCTCGATCAAAAAGAACTCAAGAAAAAAGGGCTGGGGCTCCTCTACGCGGTGGGACAGGGGTCCCCCTATCCTCCTCATCTGATTATCATGGAATATACAGGCGCTGCAAAATCAAAGAAAACAACCGCGATTGTTGGTAAAGGAATTACCTTCGACTCGGGGGGCCAGAACCTGAAACCATCGGGACATATCGAAACCATGCGATGTGATATGGCCGGTGCGGCGGCAGCGTTCGGATTAATCCGGGCGCTTGGTATCCTCAAACCGAAAATCAACGTTGTCGCCGTTGTTCCCGCAGCGCATAACGCAATCGGCAGCACGACCTATTTCCCCGGCGATATCTATAAATCATACTCGGGTAAAACCGTTGAGATCGGTAACACCGACGCCGAAGGACGCCTTGCCATGGCCGACGCATTCTCTTATTGCCAAAAGAAATATAAACCTTCAGAGCTGATTGACCTGGCCACCCTCACCGGCGGTATCCTCTACGCACTGGGTGATACTATCGCCGGACTCTTTTCAAACGATGACACGATGAGTGAAAAACTCTTCGAGGCAGGAGAACGAACATTCGAACGGTTGTGGCGGTTTCCTATCTACGAAGAACATATTGAGGCGATGAAAAGTGATTTTGCCGATTTGAAAAACATTCCCAAACTCAAACGAGGCCATGCCGGTTCCATTACCGCAGCGGCCTTTCTCAGAGAATTTGTTGATACGATTCCCTGGGCCCATCTGGATATTGCAGGGACCGGTTTCAACGAAAGCGAACCAAGGGGAGAAATGCCAAAATACGCCACCGGCTTCGGAATACGGCTTCTTATGGATTATTTGACGCATGAGGAGAAATGAGGACGGTAAATGAGGATGGATATTGTTTCCCGGTTATGCCTTATACCCTCTACCCTGGACCCTGACAACTAAATGCATGTATTCGATATAATAATTTCAATTATCGCCGCATTGTTTATCATTGTTGGTATCAAACGGGGTTTGATCGGTGAAGCATTCCGGTTGATCGCCCTTATTGCCGGATTTGCCGTTGCGGTGACGGGATACCGGACCCTGTTTCCTCATCTGACATTCATACCGCTTTCCGATTCCACAAAACTGGTAATAAGCTTTTTGCTTCTCTTTTTTGCTACGGTTATTCTTGTCCTGGGGACTGGATGGCTGATCAGGAAAATCGTCCGGCTGACGGTGCTTGGATGGGTTGACCGGTTGTGCGGCGGTTGTATCGGTTTGATCAAGGCATTTATTATCGCCTGGATATTTGTACTCTCTGCTGTCTCTTCCCCCTTTCCGTGGGTCGAAGACAAACTCGGTGATTCGATTGTTTTTTCCTATCTTTCGAAATTCCCTCCCCATTTGAGTGTACCCTATATGGAGTCGACAAAAAAATCATTCGAAAAGATCATTGGCAGTCAACCATTGCAGACGATAAAGGATGTTCACCATAAAGTCGACAGTTTTAAAACAAAGGTCGATTCCGCCATGACCAAAACAAAGATGAAGGGGAAATAGATACTCCACCCTCCCTTGTGGGATACAATCATTCATGCACATTCTGATCACCATATTTGTCATTTTTTTCGGATTAATACTCGGTTCATTTTTCAATGTCCTTAT
>WJLZ01000064.1 GCA_014728215.1 Chitinivibrionales bacterium | reverse complement strand
GCGTCCGAAATCACCGAACCGGGGGGCGCCCTGCCCGCCTGGCTGGTCAATTCCGTTGTCGTGAGTCAGCCCTTTCGCACCCTGGAAAACATGAGGGATATCATCAAACGGCCGGAATATCGGCGTGGGTCGGACTGCGGTGGGTTCAGCCGATCAAATCGAATCCGGCAGTGATGCCTTTCGACCGGTAGGCCGAATTTCCCCTCTCTCCGAGGATAGTCCACTCCGATGTAGCCAAGCTTTTCCTCCCAAGTCGGCTCATACCCTTCATCAGAAATCGGCACGATCGTTTTTCCAGACGCTGATATTCAAAAATTTTCGGGCGGTATCGGCCTTGAAACCGGGATAAATTCTGCCTGGCTTTTTTTTTCTGGCTTTTTTTCTTGACAATTCGGTAAAAATCGGATTTATGGGAAAAGCCGTTTGAAGACAAATCTCTCTATAGGGATTGGTGGATGTCCTGTATTCTCTAAAAGCGATTGTGGATTTCAACATTTCCGTTTAGCAAGGACTTCAGAGCCGTCGATTCTGAATGTTCCATGCGCATTGAATTGATTCCATACGCCATGAGATTTTTTACGTTGAAGCCCTTGCCAGTGACCATTTACAGAACATCGGTCTGCAACATAACGCTGAGGGAATCGCCGCCGTGCAGGAGAGAAAAATACGCACAACAGAGCTGATCCGGGATATCCGGCCGGTGGTGCAGCCGGGAATGAAAGTTTCGGATAGACAGCTCAAAGGACGAAGATCAATGGAATTCATTTCACAAAAACGACGCCCCCATGCGGATTATGCTTGTGGGGTTGCCTGTCTGGCCATGCTGCTTAGGCACAGAAACCGGGATGAGCGGGTAGACTATCAGGAACTCGCTCGTCGCTTGCGTATTGATCAGAAGGTAACAAAAAAGTGGGGAAATCAATATGAAGATTGCGGCCTTGGCGCATACCCTGCAGATATAACCAAGTATCTCAAGGAGGAAGGTATCCCATTTCTACATATCCACGATGCTGAGAAATGTCATAGTGCAGGTAGGGCCCTTCTTTCAATTGTTGCATCTGGTCCAACAATGGCGGGAATGAACTGGGGCAAAGAAGGCCACTGGGTTGTACTAGTGACTGAAGAAAATGGGCAACTATCATACCTCGATCCAGCCAAGACAGCGAATGAACCCCACAAGTCTTCAATTACGGACCAGGACCTATTGGCGCAATGGGACGGATTCGCTATCCAGTTACTCCGTTAACGAAACATGAAGGACTGACCAGTCCGGCGGACGGCTCTGGCAAAAAAAGGATAGTTCACTTACCGGCGGCGGTCTATTCTATTGATCGATAATGGGGAAAAACAGACCAACAAGGCCGCAAAAATTGTGCTTTTCGGAAACGAATTGATGCTGGCCATGGCCCCGGGCCTCGGCGCAGAACCGGGACCGAATCAAGTGAGGTGACGTATGGACCCCGTAATGCCAAGTAATTTTCTGGCTATCCGTTCACTGATTGAATCTTATCAAAAACGGTTCCCTGTGGTCTCCCGCTATGAGACTGTCGTAACTCTTATTAATGGCTATAATGCATCAGATTTGTATGAAAGGATTGAAAAGAGAAATAAAGAGCGCACCAGAATGGTAAGGAGCATAGTCGAGATTTATTCACACTCGGATCTATTCGAAGAAGCGGGGAGATATGATTTGTTCAGGCGGCTGAGATTACAACTGAGAGAAGACGATATAAGCAATATTTCTGCTGATATGCTAAATCCCAGGAAATCACCGCTCGGAAAATCTGTACTCGTTCATCTCCTAAAAAAAACTGAGAAGAATGAAATCGCAGAGATAATTAATGGGACAAATGCAAACCTGATAGAAGTTAAGCGGGAGCAGGTGGGAGACAGGTCCAGGATTGATTTAAGGGTGCACACGAAGAATCTTTCAGGTGAAAATTCGGCGGTTGGTTTTGAGTTTAAAGTAGGACACGGCAGTGAGACCTTCATAGATGGTGAGTGGCAAACTGTACGTGAATGGGACGACCTAATGCGTTTTGCTGATGAACGCGGAATTAGGAGGGGAAATGTAGTTGGATTTTTTATTACTCCAAATGGAATCAAATCAAAAAGCAGAGATTTTCAAGCTCTTTCAAGTCAGGACTTTAATGAGATTATATGTGAGGTACTGAACCGCTACGATGGAATAGAAGATAAAATTGATTTTGACGGCATAGGCGCGTTACGGCATTTTTTTAAGTCACGGTGGCTATTTTAGTTTTTCAAAGGGGGAAATATGATCATTGTAAACCCAGAGTGTGATTTTATTGTCAGAAACATCAAAGCAGTAAAAGCGCTGATTGAAAGCTATTCTCTTGTGGAGAAAAGAGTTCATGGCTGGCTTATAGCACAGCTAAAAAGAAAAATCGAGCAAAGAATAGATGAACTCCCTGCTCCCCAAAACAATTGGCGTGTGGACGAAGGTGATGAGGAAATCACTCTGACAAAAATAGAATGTTACAGTGATAATCATGAATATGGCGTATATTACGGAATAGAGAATATTCTTTTGGAAAATTTGGCCGCTGAATTCCCTGAAGATGGCGCGTGGATTTATCTTTGTTACAATCGGCCTGCACCAGCCCCATATGGGATGGCAAATGCTATAAGAGGCTGGGAACAAAGACTTATTGACCTGACAAATAATAATCGGAAAGTATTAGCTAATAATTATCGAGTGCAGCCGGATGATACCTACCTCGTCACACGCTATTTACATGGCATTTTGGATGCAGAAACTATAGCGGAGAATCCAGAAGAGACAATTAACAATACGGTAGCTACAATGATTGATTTTGTTAGAGACACTTTCCAAATTCTTGTACAAATACCATGATAAAGGACACGTATCTATCACGGAAATTTCGGCTAAAATATAAGAACCCCCGGCATCCCAGAAAAGAATACATATAGGCGGCTTGTTACAGCAAATCTGGGTAGAAAGATATGGGGTGAAAACCCGAGACACAACCGGCCCTTGATCTTCTGGCGCTTCTGGCTAAGAAACATCGGATATCAGTAGTGTCCCAACGTTAATGAGCCAAAACATCACAACTCACTGATATATAAGGATTTATAGAGATTATTAGCTGTTATCGATTTGAATTATAGAAAACAAATGCCAAGCAACGATTTCAATAGCTTATCAGGCAAAAACTCGATCATTCAATGACGATGGGACACTACTGATCGGATATATTTTCTTCTACGACCGAATCTGACGGATGAGAGCGACAATATGGTGTGTGAATGCGCCTTTGCCAGCAACAGTGAATACATGATCACTTCAAATATCAGAGATTTTAGGGGCGGGGAACTGAAAGGCTTCGGTTCAAGGTTGTCACGCCCAGAGATTTCTGCAATATCTGGAGGACGAAAAATGAATAAAAGCCTCACGCTCACAGTCAGAATGCCCGCCGAACTCAAAAAACGCCTTGAAAGAGAAGCAAAATATCAGGGTGTGCCACTAAATCAGTTGACAAATTAGATGCTTAACATTCAACTCACACAGTTGGAAATAATATCGGCGCTTGAAAACAGATTGTCGGATAAATCGATTGTTCAATTGAAAAAGAAAGCGGAAGCGATTCTGGATAAAATACCCGAAAGAAAGGTTCCTGCATGGGATTCCCTCGAATGACCGTAAAATATTGTAAACGTTAGAGCAAAATGAAGTCAAAGAGGCGATCAGACAGATTCAGATAAATCGCCTGTAAACAAGGAGGTGGTTTCGCCCCCCCCCACCGGCACCGCTCATCCCATCGACCTTCAGGTCACCCCACGGCCCCATCAATCCCGACGCCGGAACGCCTTAACAAAAATTTAACATTTATATCGACCATTTATTTCTTCCACTTTTTTTGTTGACAACGGGGAAAAACGGCGTATATTCCCGACCAGCGAGTCGGGAATGGGTTCCGGTCTTCGCTTTTTTTTACGCCGGAAAACCGGCGCGCAAGATGCAAAGCGTAGAGGGACATGGCGGGCAGGACGAGGGACAACGGAAAAGAGAGCGCCATCGCAGACGCGGGGCTGCGGCTGTTCGGCAAAAAGGGGTTCGGCGCCACCAGCGTGGAGGAGATCGCCCGGGCCGCCGGGGTCGGCAAGGGCAGCGTCTACACCTATTACGAGACAAAGGCCGACATCTTCGTGGCGGGGGTGATGCGGTACTTCGACCGGTACCACCAGGCGATCGAGAAGCTGATGGACGAGATCGAAAGTCCGGTCCACCGGCTGCGGCGGATTGTTACGACGTGCACGGAGATGTTCGACCCGGACAATCCGGAGACCATCCGCGTCTCCTTCGAGATCCTCAAGCAGGCCATGACCACGGGAGGGGTGCTCCACCAGCGGCGCCACCTGATCCGGGAACTCTCCATGGGGATGCGCCGGGTGGTGCAGGGGACCCTGCTGGAGGGGGTCTCCAAGGGGGTCTTCCGGCCCGAGATCGCGCGGGATGCCGAGAAGATCGCCATCAACCTGCTCGCCTACCTGGACGGCATCTACCTCCACGCCATGGTATCGGACAAATACTTCGATCTCGGCAAGCAGATCGGCTACCACCTGGAGATCCTTCTGGATCACCTGCTGGT
>WJLZ01000063.1 GCA_014728215.1 Chitinivibrionales bacterium | reverse complement strand
GGATTGGGTAACTAATGATTGCACGATTGTTTCGGCCTTTGATTACGACCTGAACAGAAATTCTGTTCAGGATTTAGGGGCGGCGGATATTGAGGATGTACGATTGGTTATTGCTCAGAAGCCGGAATGGATGGAATGGAATCTCAATTTTAATACAGGCGCATGGGATGTTACTGCCGACACCTTGAGCCTTGAAGCTATTTATAATCTTCGTCATTATGTTTTCCCCTATGAAATTAAAATCCGTGATGATTTTCAGAAAGAGGTTCGATGGGAGAATATCGACCCGGGTCAATGGCCCAGCGGCAAGTATATCATGGGGATTATTACCAGAGATGAATTCGGTAATGAAGGGTTTGCACCGGCGCAAACGACGTCTCTGAATTTTACCAATCCCTGGATGGTCACTATACAAACGGGAAAGTAGCCTTTACATATCATGACTGCGGTAATTAACATTGTCCTGATCGGGTTATCCGCACTCTTTATCTCGATACCGATACTCAACGAGCGTGTTTTTCACACGGTCAATATCGATGAAATGATCGAACGGGGAAGAGTAGGATTGCGCGGCGTTCAGGAACTGATAAACAGCGGCGATTTCAATGCGGCCCGTGACAGCGCTCAGTCGTTGATACAACTTTTTCGCAACGATTCGACTTTGATTTTCGTCGCTGATGTTTCCTCATGGGATTCGGTGACAGCCCTCGTTAAGGCGAATAAGGATAATTTCCGTTCCAATCTGCTTATTCCCCGTCTGGACGAGGAAGTGATTGATTCGATAAAAGATACGACTTTCTCAAAAAATATCAGTATGCCCGTCAAAAAAAAGGTTGTCGCTGCGCTTAACGACATGAAAAACGATCTGGGCTTTTTTATTCAGAATCATGAGGAGATCGACTATGCCTCGGATCCTGATATTAAAAAACGGTATCAGACCATTGTCGAAAAAAAGATTATCAGAAAAGAGGATGACGACTGGAAACTGGCAAAAGATCTTACACCGCAGGATATTTCCCGTCTCAGGATGTTTCACCTTAAGATTCTGGAAAAAATCATCTATCCATCAGTAATACGGAAATATCCCAAACGGAACAGCGATTGGGCCAGTGAATATACGGCCCAGACCGCCTATCTGTATATCGGCGACACCTACCGGTTTCAGTTTCAATTCAATGAAGCGATTCAGATATATGATTCGCTTATTTCACTCTATCCTAAAACTATTTATGCTGAAGTGCTTTTCCTGCAGATCGGAAATATTCTCTATGAGGAAGGGCGGAATAAAATTCTGAGTGGCGACAAAAGCGCCGGAAAAACAGATCTTCACCGGGCCGTTAAGTATCTGGAAAAGATCGAGAAAAACAGGGAGGTTGCAAGAGATTTTCCAAAGTACAAATATACCGATCTTACCCCTGAAACTTTTATCAATGTCGATGCAGCTTCCAAAGCCAAACAGCGGGTGAGGAAGAAAACCCATATTTATACTCTTGAAGAAGAAAAAGCGGAGCTTGAAGGTGAAGGTAAAGGGGGAGAAGGTGGTAATACTCTTGAAGATGCTGTCAAGTTAATCGGCGAGTGCTATATTCAGCTTGGTGAAACAGACTCGGCGCGGTCCCAGTTTACCATTCTTCTGGAATTCTTTCCTGAATCGGATAATCTCGATAATGCTCAAAAGCTGATCGCCGATTCCTATGTAAAGGATGGGGAAATGGCTGAGGAACGTAACGATTCTACGCAATCCTCAAAAGATGCTGAAAAATATTATGCTCTCGCAATTAAGGAGTATCAGAAATTCGTTAATGTCTATCCTCAGAGTGATTTAATTTCCGACGTCTATATCACCATGGGTGATGCATATACGAAACTGGGGGATAAAGAAAAAGCCGGAGAGGCATTTGCCACAGCACTTGACCTGGCAAAGGTTACCGAAGAAAAAGCAAAGGTGCAACTGAAAATCGGTAATTACTATCGGGAGCGGAAACTGTATACGCAGGCTATTGAGGCCTATGAGGTTATTCTTACTACATTCATGAGTACCAATGTTGCGTCCAATGCCCAGTATCTTCTCGGGGACTGCCACAAAGCGATGGGTGATACGGCAAAAGCCATCGAAGCATATAAAAAAATTGTCGAGTATTACAAACAGAGTACGTTTTTTGGCGCCGCAGCTCATAAAGTAGGAAATTCCTATTTTCAGAGTGGCAATTACAAAGAAGCCGAAAAATATTACAACCTTGGATATACCTACGACAGAGAAAATCCACTTGCATCAAAAATGCTTTTTCAACAGGGAATGGTATGGGTAAAAATCGCCGAAGGCCAGGAGGGTGAAGGAAGAAAACAGGCATACAACAACGCGATTAAAATTTTCAAAAAGGTTGTCGACCGTTTCAAGGGCACAACGTATAATGCCGATGCTGATCAGGCAAGTTATCAGATGGCCGATTGCTATATGAAAATCGATAATGAAAAGGCCGCCCGGGAAGCCGCCAAAGAAATAGACAACAGAGCAATCGGTATCGAGGCGATCAAGATATTCGGTGTGGATATCCAAGACCCTTCAAAGGAGCTTGCATACTGGAATCAGCTGTTTGATGAGGCTGTTGAGGATGAAGAACGGGCGACTATCCTCTACGATAAGGCTCTTGTACAGCTGGACAAAATGAATAATTATGACGCTGCCTTTGAATCTTTCGACAAAATTCTCGAACTTACCGAAGACGAGACGAAAAAGATCAACGCAAAGATCGGAATTTCCCGTATTTATATGGCCAAAGAAGATTATGACAGTGCCCGGATCGTACTGAATGAACTTCTGCAGAATAGACGCGTATCCCCGGAACTGAGACAACAGCTCCGTATCCAGGTTTATGATGCTGCCTCCAGGGCGAAGGATTACGAAGAAGCCATTGACGGTTTTGAAAGTTTCGTGGTACAATACCCCGATCACGCCAGGACGCCCTATGCCTACTATCGTATCGGAACAATACTGGCGGATCAGGGAAACCATAAAAAAGCGATCGACAAGATGGATATTGTTATTGAAAAATATCCCGATTCGGATATGTATGATAAGGTAATACTCAGCAAAGCAGAGCAGATGATTGCACTGGATAAACCGGAAGAAGGAATACAATACCTTCAGGATTTTCTGGCGAGCAGGCCTCTGGATTCGATTTCAATTGCCCCGAACATCTATTTACGAATAGGCGAGGCCTATCAGAAAAAACTCGGAAATACCCAAAAGGCGATCGAAAATTTTTCGATTATCATTGAAAAATACCCCGAGAGCCGCCTCCTTTCTTATGCAGCCTACCAGATGGGGACCGGGTTAAAAGAACAGGGCAAGGACAAGGAATCTATTGAAATTTTAAATAAGGTCAAAAAGGAAGATCCGGCGATATATCGCGCCGCGCAGGCTGAAATCGGCAAGCTTCTGGCAAAGACCGATCCCGAAGCGGCAGTGGAAAACTACTGGAGAATTGTTGAAGAGAGTGAAACGCCCGAAGACAGTGCTGTTGCAATGATCGGTATCGGCGATGTGTATGTGACGGTTAAAAAATGGGATAAGGCCGCAGAGACATTCCGGAGGGTGTATGATTTTTATCATGGTGATATAGCCGCTTATTCGGCCGGCGCCCTGGTTAAATTAATCGACGCATTGAATAACGCAAAGAAATATGATAAAGCGATCGAGTATGCCCGAGAGATGCAGAAGAAATTTCCTGATAACGATTTTACGATCAACACAATATATTTCGAGGCTGCTGCGTGGTTTGCAAAAAAGAACTACGGCAAGGCCCGGGAAAAATTCAAAGAGATCATCGAATCGGGAAAATCAGCGCAATTGGCCGAAATCGCCATGTACCAGAAAGCCGACTGTCTCTATTTCAACAAACGATACCATGCAGCGGTGAAAGAATATAATGAATATCTCAAGAAACATCCCAAAGGAAAATACAGTGCATCGGCGCTCTACATGCAGGGAAATGCCTACTGGACTCTGGAAGATTTCGGCAATGCTAAAAACAAGTTTCAGGCGATTGTTACACAGTACCCCGATTTCCAGGACATCTGTAATGCCAGGAATTTTCTTGCCTACAGCCTGGACCGGCTGGGCAAGTGGAAATCCGCAATCAAACTCTACAGCAAATCGATCGGCAGCGGGCGGTGTGGCGGTAATGCGAAAAAGTTTGCCATGGAACAACGCGAGAAAATCAGAACTGAGCATTAAATATATTGGATAATAGACAAGGATAATGGATTATGATAATAGATGAAAATGGTGGATTACAGGTCGGAATCCAGGGGCCGGTAACCACCTTTAATTCGAGTTTCGTGTTTCGGATTTCGAGTTTGTCACCGAAAGGAGCCATTGATGGGTTTTGATTTAATAGGGACGTTTAAAAAGGGCGGATTTGCAATGTGGCCGCTTCTGATTGGAGCCGTGCTGGCGCTTATGTTTGTTATTGAGCGGCTTATCGTGATGTTTCTTCAGAAGAGAAAACTCAGACCCGACAAATTCCTCGAGGCTTTTGAAGAGTCCATGAAGAAGCATAACGGCGACAAGGATAAAGTCGTGGAGGAGATGACCGGGTTGTGCAAGAAAAAAGGCGGCGTTACAGCAGAAATAATGCTGGAGGGACTTACAAAATTCAAGCAGGCAAAGAGTTTGAATATGAGTGTTATGGAAATGAAACAATGGCTGAACAACGCAATTGAGGAGCGTTCCCGCATTGAACTTCCTCAGCTCGAAGCTCACATTATCGTACTTTCGGTGGTTGCCGTTGTTTCTCCACTTATCGGATTGTTCGGGACTGTCTCGGGTATGATCCGTTCATTTACGATAATGGCCAGCGCTGCAGGTGGAGCAAAGCCCAATGAGCTTGCCGGTGGTATTTCCGAAGCGCTTATCACCACTGCTACGGGACTGGTTGTTGCCATTCCGGTATTGATAAGCTATAACTGGATAAAAACAATGATTGACAATTACGTCATGCTTGTCGAAGAAGCAGCAATTCATCTGGTTGATTCACTTATTATTGATGAGAAAGCAGGGGCCTGAGATCAATGGCGTTTGGTAATAACGGAAGGAAATCTGAAGAGCTCCGGTTGAATATTTCACCCATGATCGATGTGGTGTTTCTTATTCTTATTTATTTCATTGTTTCCATGCAGATGGAGCCTTCACTGGATAATATCATCAAATTGCCGCCGGTATTCAACGCGGTCGAGCAGGATACGGCACTGTTGCAGATTTACGTTCTTCCGGCAAAAGTACAGAAGGGTGGTTATATTGACCCGGATTCCACCGGACTGGTCGCTTTTTCGGATAAGGCCAAGACGCCGGCGGTTTGCCCCAATTGCGAGCTGCCGCTCAAGGATAAACGGGGGTTATACATAACCAATTCCCTTCTGGATTCCGACAATAAGCCGGTTGAAGACCTTCAAACCAAGATGGCCGAAGCATATGGTGAGGGGACCCGGCCGCCGGCATTTTTCTGTTCCCGATGCGGCCATGAGATCAGCCCCTATCTGCGACTTGATGAAATTCCCCGGGCCTTGAGGGAAAAGAAAAAGGAAGTTGTCGAGCAGATGGTGCAGAATGAGAACGTAAAGCGCAAGGAAACCGGGCAGGAACCCATGAGTAATGCAGATGTCGATAAGCTTGAAAAAAAGATCAAGCTTTTAATCAAAGCCGATCAGAATGCATTTTACGGACGGATCCTTCAGGTGGTAAACATGGCAAAAGACACGGCCTGCGATATACGAAACTTCGCCTTTGTCACTCTTCCCGAAGCATCGAAGGAAGTTGCGGCAAATTCCGAACAGACGCAGGGGGATAAGTAAGATATGCTTAAATCACGCATAAAAGAATCCGATGAAGTCGATCTCACGCCGATGATCGATGTGGTATTTCAGCTCATTATCTTTTTTATGGTAGTAATGGCTATTGCGGCGGTGTATGGGGTTGCTATTAAATTCCCGCCGCCCGGTTCATCCCAGTCAAATCAGAACAAAAAAAAGGAAAAAAATATCATCGTCTATATCCAGTCCGACCATCTCGAAAAAGGGCACCAGCTTGTGCGGGATGGAATCCTGAAAATTAACGGCGAGGAAATACCCCTGACCCAGACGCTTCCCGAAGAACGATATAACATTATTAAAACGCAAAACAAAGATGTATGGGCAAAGGAACGTGAAGAAGCCTACGATTTTCTTAAATGGAAAATGAAAGAATTGCTCGACAAAGGATATAAAGACGATGTCCTCATAGTGCAGGGGGACATGAAAACATATCACGGCAAAATAATGAGAGTGATTGATAAAGCAAAGGACCTGAAAGTCAACGGCTTTTCGCTTGTGCCGCCGACAAAATAAAGGTGCAGATCACTCCTATCGATTGGTGGAAGGAAATAGATATGAGACGGAAATTTGTTTATGCCGGATTATTGGGCATGCTCTTGCTGTTGGTGAAATGCACGCAGGATGATACCGGACCTATCGGCTATAACCCGGATGCCTCGAGTCAGTATATCCCTGTCCAGCTTGTCAGCCCATCCAATCAGGACAGGCAACAGGATATCTCGCTTACTCTTATATGGTCTGAAGCAAATGAGGACGGAGTAACCTACAACGTATACCTGGATACGCACGACAACCCGGATTCGGTGATCGCAACCGGACTGGCTCAATCCGATACAACACTTGCCGTTACCGGACTCCGATACGCAACTCAATATTACTGGAAAGTTGTTGCCGATTTTGAGGAAGCTTCAGCTGAAAGTTTCATCGGGAATTTCTCGACAGTATTTCCGAATATGGACTATTATAACAGCTCAAATTCTGGTCTGATAAGTAATCGCGTACTGTCTGTTTTGCTCGAAAACACGGGAACTGTCTGGATTGGAACAGAATTTTTCGGATTGCAGAAGTTTGATGGAGCCGGTGGCTGGAGAGTGTATGATACAGCCAACTCCTCTCTGGGGGGTATCTGCATTACCTCATTGGCAAATACGATTGACGGTAAAAAATGGGTTGGCACCTTAATAAATGATGTTTATTCCACTTCTGATGGAAATTCATTTTCCACCGCTCATGCCCAAAAAACACCTAACGATTCTATCCTGGCATTGGCTTCGGATGCCCATGGAAGCATTTTTATTGGTGCAAGAAGTAATGGTGTTGTTAGAATGAATAATAACGTGTGGATACAATTTGATTCGCTGAAAATTAATGGTGCCGAAACAAATGTTGGAAAATATGCCGCCAGTGCCATATGTATCGATCAACAGATGAACTCGGCCAACCCATTAGCGGGGATTTTTATCGGAACAAGTAATGGAATATACGAAATAACCGATTCTTCAATCACTAACTTTTACGATACCACCTTCATGGCCGAGTATCGCGAGCATTTATATGATACGGTATATACCGGTGATTCGGTTGATGCACTTGATTCGTTATACGACATCATTCTCGTTGACAATGAGAAGGTCGACACTTCGTTTGAAGTTATTTATTCCGACAATGAGTCGAATCAACATACCGATACGGTGATCAACAGTGGGGCATTGACCGTAATTGAAAACCTTTATACGGTAATTGAGATTGATACCCTGCGATTCGACACTGTTTTCAATGTCACCTATACCGACACGTTGCTTGACATTATTGTAGATTCTTCCATCCAGACATATGCTGCAATACTGTCGTTGATGAATATAAATGAAATTATAAATGTCGATACGCTCGGATTCGATACCACTTATGATACATCCTATTCGGCTGAACATTATAATGAAAACAGTGGTTTATCCGGTAATGAAATAACCGCGCTTCAGTACGACGGCGCCGGTAATATCTGGGTGGGGACGGCGAGTAACGGTCTGATGTTTTACGATCGTTCGACCTGGAAAGGAATTGCCACATCAAATTCAAACTTAACAAATAATAATATTAATTGCATCGATATTTCTTCGAGCGATAAGATCTGGGCAGGTACAAACGGTGGCGGGCTGGTGAAAGTCCGGCGCCTAAACGATGAATGGGTGATCACCTCATACACTACACTGAATTCATCAGTGCCCTCCGATGTGATTAATGATATAGCAATTGAAAGCTTTGGAAGAGTATGGATTGCTACAAATATGGGAATACTGGCCTTCGAGGATTAACAGTCAGCATTTTAGATGGTTATAAAAAAGCGGATGTGTCACCGGTTCCGGCGCTTCCGCTTTTTGTTTTTATAGAGAATGCAGGAATACACTCCGGACACATTGAGATATAAGAGAACCGGAAGTTTTTTCGATATACACAATACACATTGAATTCCAGCTCGCAGTAATGAAATCTCCAAGGATTTCCAGATGAACGATTCCACTGTTAAAATCACCGGGAAACGCCGCCGGGGTCAAATGATATTCTTTATTTCGGTTGCCGTTATGGCCGTTGCGCTGGTGGTGGTTCTTTTCCTGCTGCGTATCACCGAAAAAGAGGTCCCGACCCGCAAGCCTGAGTTTGATCCTCAGGCGTGTATCCGAATGATGGATATCAGCCGGGTGTATCGAATTAAGGGCGACGGTCCCAATCCCCAAAAACTCTGGTTTGCCACTGCGGAAGGCGTCCGGGTACTTGACCTCGAGACATTCGAATGGATCCGTTACGGACTTGATCATGGGCTG
>WJLZ01000062.1 GCA_014728215.1 Chitinivibrionales bacterium | reverse complement strand
TCAATCTCTCTCTTTGTCTTTAGCAAACCCCTTCGCCAACCTCTCAATCACTTTCATCGTTCCTGATTTACCGGCCATTTTAAGCCGGATAGGGAAGACATACGAAATCATTTAAATGCTTAAAATTTCATTTTTCAGGTCCATTATCTCCCTTAAACCCGGATTTCGGGGGGTAATATCGAGCTCTAAGGACTGGTTAATCGCTTAGAAAAGCGGAAAACCGCCGATTGGGGAGCGGAATGGGGATTTCGCGTGGTCCGACCCGAATATTTATTTGTCGGAGGCATGTGAAGAGACCTGGCCGGTTCAGTTACTCATTTACCCCTAATTTACTTCCTTTACCTGTAATAAGTACTAAATAATTACCAATATCATCAGAGACACATCACCAATCATTATTTCCTTAACTCAACAGCATTTTCCCGGCATTCATCATCTACTCGCACAATTGATTATCCTGAATTATATTTAAAAAATCTTACAGAGACAACTCCAGGGTTAAGGAGTTTTAAAATTAGCGGAAACACGCTATTACCGGCAGGATTATCCTGTACCTGATGAGACATGGGTTCGCAACACCAAACCGGGAGGTTGATTTGAAATACATCAATGAGGTCAAACAGTTCATTGTCGACAACTTTCTTTTCGGTGACGACAGCAAACTTCAGAACGACACATCCTTTCTGGAAAGCGGCATTATCGATTCGACCGGGATTCTTGAGGTTATCACCTTTCTGGAAGAAACCTATGATATCAAAGTCGAGGATGAAGAAATGCTTCCGGAAAATCTCGACAGTCTCAATAACATTTCGACATTTGTGACAAAAAAAAGCAGCAGTTGAATGGTCGTTATCTGTCGAATGTCAAAGGAGCCGTATGCATTTCCATTACGCCACTAATCCACCACTCTCTTCATTCCTGTTATCTCCATGTGCGGTATAGCAGGCATACTCAACCTCAGTGGTCCGGCGCCCCTGTCGATCGAGACGCTGAAAAGCATGATCGGTATCATGCGCTATCGCGGCCCCGATGAATCGGGGGTCTATATCGACGATACTATCGGGATGGCCCATACCCGTCTGAGCATTATCGACCTTTCCGGCGGTACCCAGCCGATCTCAAATGAAAACAAGAAGATATGGGTGGTATTCAACGGGGAAATATTCAACTATCCCGAGCTTCGTGAACAACTCATCACCCGGGGACATGTCTTTTCGACCACGTCCGACACCGAAGTCATTGTTCATCTGTACGAAGAGAAGGGTGAGGCCTGTTTTAACGAACTCAACGGCCAGTTCGCCATTGCACTCTGGGATGCCGGTACGCAGACATTGCTTCTTGCCCGTGACCGCGCCGGAATCCGACCCCTTCATTATACCACCGCAGAGAACCGTCTTCTCTTTGCATCGGAGTGTAAGGCGCTCTTTACCGTAGAAGGTATCAGCCCGGAGATCGACCCGGCAGCAATCGATCAGACCTTTACTTTCTGGACCACCATGCCGGGAACGACCGTGTTCAGAAATATCAGGGAGCTGTGCCCCGGTCATTATATGAAAGCAGTCCGGGGGCGGATCTCTATACATAAATACTGGGATATTCCCCTGTATCCAAAGGACCGGTGGATCGATGATCCCCCGGATGTTATCGGCGAAAAGATCCATGAGCTTCTTACCGATGCCATCCGGATCAGGCTACGGGCCGACGTCCCGGTGGGCGCCTATCTCAGCGGCGGGCTCGATTCCTCGGGGATAACATCCCTTGTAGTCAATAATTTCAACAACGAGGTCCGGACCTTCGGGATACGATTCGACGAGCATGCCTTTGATGAAGGCGCTCATCAAAGGCACATGGTCGATTATCTCAAAGTCAACCATAGTGAAATCAGAGCGTCAAACCGGGATATTGCCACTCACTTTCCATCGATTATATGGCACACCGAGCGCCCGCTTTTGCGTACTGCGCCGGTGCCGCTCTATCTGCTGTCGGGCCTGGTGCGAAACAGCAATTTCAAAGTGGTGCTGACCGGCGAGGGCGCTGATGAGGTGTTCGGGGGATATAACATTTTCAGGGAAGTTCTTGCCCGAAAGTTCTTGGCACGTAATCCGGATTCACCCGGCCGGGGGAACCTGATGGGCAGATTGTATCCCCATATCTTCCGGAATGATAACCAGCGACGGGCATTGCGGAGCTTTTTCGGGCAGGGACTTAAAAATATCGACGATCCCCTTTTCTCCCATCGTATCCGCTGGAATAATACCAGCCGGATAAAAAGACTCTTTTCGTCACAGATGCAGTCTTCATTGAGCGGTTATTCCGCCGCCGATACACTCATCCCTTCCCTTCCTGAACAATTTTCTTCCCTCGATTCACTTGGTAAAGCCCAGTATCTGGAGACCTGGATATTTTTGAGCAACTATCTTCTGTCATCTCAGGGCGACCGCATGGCCATGGCCAATTCGGTGGAAATCCGCCTTCCCTATCTCGATTACCGGGTCATGGAATATGCGGGCAAGATTTCGTCGACCTGGAAAATTTTAGGCATGAATGAGAAATTTATCCTGAAAAAATCATTTGAAAAAATATTACCCCCGGAGATTACCTCACGACCGAAACATCCCTACCGAGCGCCGATACAGCAAGGACTCTACGGTACCAAGGCAACCGGCTATATCGACTCGATGCTCTCACCGCAAACGGTGAAAAACGCCGGCATTTTCGATCCCGGTAAGATAGAGAAACTCAAAGAGAAAGTGACAACTAATCCGGTGATGAGTGAAGTTGATGGCATGGCACTGGCAGGGGTGCTGTCGACCCAGGTATTGTATGACAAGTTTATCGCCGATTTCCCTGCAAATCGTTTCAGCGACATGAGTATCGACCTGGTTGTCGACAAACGGACCGGCGCCAGAACATGATTGGCGGTTACCGGACAGTGAACCTGAAAAATGTGTTTACCAAATACAAAGGAGTAAAATGATGGCGGAAAACTTTTCTTTCGATGTTCTTTCGATCGACGGTGAAAAGGAGACCGGGCATATTGTTACTAATATCCGTAAAGCATTGGGTGAGAGCCTGAAACGGCGGGGACTGGTTGTTGCCGTCTCCGGCGGGATCGACAGCAGTGTCACCGCGGCGCTCAGCGCCCGCGCGGTGGGACCCAATAAAGTACTCTGCCTTCAAATGCCCGAACGACACTCAGCCGATGAAACCGAAGATCTGAGCGCACTCGTTGCCGATACCTTCGGGATCGAAACGGTGTATGAGAATATCTCGGGTATCCTGGAATCCGTCGGGTTCTACCACCGGTATGGTGATGCCGTGCGGTCGGTTATTCCCTCCTATGGCGACGGGTGGAAATCCAAGATTGTTATCCCCAATGTTATGGAAAGTGAAGGATATAATATATTTTCTCTGGTGGCACAGAACCCCGATGGAGAGATAGTAAAGGAACGGCTTCCGCTGAAAGCGTACCTTGCGATTGTCGCCGCCACTAATTTCAAGCAGCGTACACGGAAAATGCTCGAATATTATCATGCCGACAGACTCAATTATGCAGTTACCGGAACACCGAACCGTCTGGAATACGATCAGGGATTCTTTGTTAAACTTGGTGACGGCGCTGCGGATATCAAGCCCATAGCCCACCTTTACAAGAGTCAGGTTTATCAACTGGCCGAATATCTCGGTGTCCCGGAAAAAATCAGAAACCGTCCGCCCACAACCGATACCTATTCACTCGCCCAGGGTCAGGATGAGTTCTATTTTTCTCTTCCCTACGATAAAATGGACCTCTGCTTATACGGTAAAAACAATAATGTTCCTCCTGCAACGGTCGGTGAAGTCATCGGGCTTACCGGAGAGCAAGTGGAACGGGTATATAAAGATATCGAAACCAAACGGAACACAACAAAATATCTCCAGATGGCACCGCTGCTCGTGGGGAACGTCCCGGAGATCAGGCATTGAGAAAAGGACACGAAACAACAAAAAAAAGCATAGCATTCATCCTGATTTCCGGTGCATTATATGGTGTCTTTTACCGGTTGCTTCAACAAACGCCACAAACCGAACTGACCCATCATACATTCACTCATTTACCGATAATACCTTTTATCAGCGCGTTTTTCTTTTTTACCGAGCGCAAAACAATCTTTTCCCATCAGGATCGCGCCATAACTGCAGGGAGTATCATTGCCTGTGCAGGAATTGCCGGGTTTGCGATATCCTATGCAGCTGGCGCATATCTGTCACCCAACAATGTGGCAAGCCTGGGAACCGTATCGATAATTACACTCTGGACCGGTTTATTTGTTCTGTTTTTTGGGACAGAGGCGCTGAAAAAAGCCCGTTTTCCTGTCTTGTTTCTGCTTTTCGCCGTTCCCATACCGCTTTTTATTCTGATTCCCTATGTCCATTTCCTCCAGGTACTATCGACCGAAGCCGCTCATGTAATTTTCATGATCAGCGGAGTTACCTTTGTCCGTGAAGGATTCATGTTTCATCTCCCTCAGGTCAGTATTGAAGTTGCCGATGTATGCAGCGGGATACGGTCGAGTATTGCGCTTTTTATAACGGGCATTATGGCAGGGAAGCTTTTTTTGAAGAAACCTGTTTCAAAAGTAATTCTGGCTCTGGCGGTATTTCCGATAACGATTATCAAGAATGGACTCCGCATATCAGGACTTGCGATCTTGGGCTCCTATGTCGATTCCAGAATTCTTCACAGCGACATTCATCGCGAGGGAGGCAAACCATTCTTTATTCTCGCGCTCCTGTTACTGGGCCTGATATTATGGGCTTTAAAGCGATGGGAGAAAGGAGTTCAGGAACGCAAGACCAGGTGAGCGGATTGAAGCAGCCGGCTTCATGAACGCTACCAAGACCGGTCGCCAAGGCCAAAAAGTGTAAGCTTTTCCGACAAATCAGCACCCTTTTTTACACCCCCTTTGATAATACCCCCTATTTCCGCGTTTTTTAATCGATAAAGCTTCATGGCATTGTGTTTGCGTCTATTTAAGCTTCAATATGGAAGAATGTAACCCTTTTCAAGGAGCCATATGAAACTTCTAAGAGTTTCCCCCCTTATCGGACTTCTCCTAGCAGGAAGTCTGTTTGCCGACATCATTATGACTACCGATCCGGATTTCACTTTCGGTGATTCATGGGACAGCAATCCTCCCGGCAATCTGGTTGAGCTTATCGATCATGTCAGTGATAACCCGATAACTCAGTTATACCCTGATGTTCATCTCGATCAGGTCGACACCGAAATTTTTACCGGCAAGGGAGCTTTTTCCATTATTCTGGGAGAATTTGCCGGAATGGCTGATGAGACTACTTTTGGCTGGTACGAACAGGGCTCACCCGATGGACTGAATCAGATCTTTGATGGCAACGATTCTTTTCTGGCCAGTGATGAAATCTTTTTTAATGGTGCAGTTAAAGATTTTGGTTTTTATATCGACCCGAATGGCGCACTGCTTTACAATGGCACCGATTATACTCCTCACTATACCGAAAGCGCACTCAATCCCGGCGGATTGGATCAGGCTGCTGTTTTTAAAATCAGAGAGATTGATGACACCTATATTCTTGGGTGGGAAGACCTTCCTGTTCTCGGCAGGAGCGATGCCGACTATCAGGACATGATCGTTGCTGTAAAAATCAACAGTGTACCAGAGCCTTCAACGATTTCACTTATCGGTATGGGTCTTTTCTGTCTCGGTGGATTCTGGTTTTCCCGAAAGAAAAAATCAAACAAGAGCTAAATCGAATACATTCGATTTTATGATAATTTAAAGCTGCCTTGCAAAAGGCGGCTTTTTTTATTATTTATAGTAATCAGATAGAGGGTCGCACATTCAACAAGCCACCTCGTATGCTTATACATTCCTTTATACTAATAACCGCCATTATCGATATCGTTTTCTGTTTTATGCTTCTTTTCAAGAAGAAAAGAAAGCTCTCGGTGGTCCCATCATTCATTCTGACTCTTCTTATCTCAGAAACCTCCTGGGTGGCCAATAGGATCGTAAGCTCAACAATCGGCATTATCGAATCCGATTGGATTAAGTTTTACGGGGCGCTTTCCATGGCCGCCACGATCGTTATTCTGGAATTGGTTCACCAACTGGTTCCCCTGAGAAGAAAAGGTAAACACATCGTTTCACCATGGATATGGCGTGTTGCCGGTATTCTCACCGTGGGGATCTCCTTATTTACCCAATGGACTCATTTCATAATCCAGGGAGATACGCCGACGATCCGGTTGAATGCCGTGGGAATGGGAATAATCATTCTTCATTTTCTTTTAAATCTGCTTGTCCTTTACTTCATCGAAACTGCCTATCGATCGCTGGAGCCTTACCGTCGACGGGGCATTACCACCTGTTTTATCGCCTTTGCCGGCATTGCCGGATATCAGATGATATTTCATACAAATACGCTCCTTTTCCAGACTATTTCAACCAAATACATGCTGGCGGGCATTGTGGTTAATTCTCTTTTACTGCCGATTGCATTTTCGGGCATGTTTCGTCATCGCATAGCCAATGAAAAGGTAGCGGTATCCCGTGAGATTATCTATTCCTCCCTAAGTCTGTTCATTGCGGGAGCCGTTCTTCTGGGCCTGGGTTCCACCGTCTATATTATCAGCCGGTTCGGCATCGCCTTTACCCAGTTTGAAATATTTTTCGGCATTTTTTCCGCCGCCTTTTTAGTGGTCTTTGTGGTTACATCACCCAAAATGCGCGGCACGATTGTCCGTTTTGCCGGAAAACACATTTACCAGCGCAAATACGATTACCGCGATCAGTTTTTCCGCCTCCACCAGACCTACATGACCGCCACAACCATGGAAGAATCCATAATGCAACTTATCATTGCTCTGAAATACGGCGCGGGTTTTGAGGATGCCTACATTTTTCTGGCCGATCCCAGAGATGATAATTTCTATTTACAAAACAACCCTGTCTCACCGGTGAAAGGGCCTGAAATCGGAATACCCGGCTCCAGTGTAATGATCAGCACCTTTACGAGCGATACAAAACCCCTTGATTTTCTTACTCTCCTTTCCGAAAAGCCCGGCACGCTCAGTGATAACGACCGCCGCATTATCGAACGACTTCAACTGACAGCACTGTTTCCGGTTATCCACAATAAAGCCTTGCTGGGTGTCCTGGGAATCCGGACAGCACTTAAAGAAGCACTCGACAAAGAAGACAAGATGCTCATCAGAGTATTTGCCGGTTCGATCGGAAATGTTATCTACAAATACAAACTCCAACGGGAACATGTTGAAAACAAACAGTTTGAATCATTCAGCAGGATATCATCGTTTATAATTCATGATGTCAAAAATCAGGTCGCTACATTATCACTTGTCGCAAAAAACGCCGACAAAAATATGGACAATCCCGAATTCCGCAAAAGCCTTCTGCGATCCATAAAGAATTGCTCCGCAAACCTTCAGGTGCTGATCAACAAACTGGGCTCTGCGCCAAAACAGGATGACCTCGAGGTCACCGAACAGGATATCAGTCCTGTGATAATGGAAGCACTGGAAAGCTCTGGCGTCGACGCCGTAGCCGACGTGGATATTTCCACCGATATCAGCACCCCCCTGCTCTGCAGGATAGATAAAAAATCGCTTTTCTATATCATGAAAAACCTGATAATCAATGCTCTTGAAGCCATGGAATTCAAAGGGACCCTTTCTCTCTATGCAACCAAAAGCTACTCAATTCCACCTTCAATAAAACAAGACCTCGCCCTTGGGGACCACCTCATCGCCCGCCATCATGGGGCAATAATAGTTAAAGACACCGGCTGCGGAATGTCTCAAGAATTCATGCAAAACAAACTTTTTCATCCATTCAGCAGCACCAAAGACAAGGGAGTCGGTATCGGACTTTACCAGTGTAGAACCCTGGTTGAAAAGATGCATGGAAGGTTGCTGTGCTCTTCACGGATGGGAGAAGGGAGCGTTTTTTGCATATTGATGTAACCGTAATGGAGATTCATTATAGAAAAAGCGCCAAAGGCGCTCCGGGGTGCGGCGGTGGAACTCCCGCTTCAAACAGCTTTTTGACCCCACATCTGAATTTCCATGTTTCATCCGCGTTCTATTCTGTCCGTGCCGTTATACATTATCAATAAATTCTTGCCTTCATACCTTCCTCAACCACCGGGGCACTTCCGTAACATGAGTTGGCCGGCGGTGTTGTATGATCCGACTCCGACCACATTGAGCATTGAGCATAGGGAAGGGGTTACCACCCCTTAAACCCCATTAGGAAAATGCTTTATTCCAGGCTATGCGCCGGAGCGCATAGGGGGGTGAATTGCAAAACGGTGTTTTAAGGGGTGCTTAACCGGTTAGCCAATCTCAAAATCGGGGATTGTAGAACGGAAACGCGGTTGTACGTGGTCCGATCCGATTGACGTTTTTAAGGGCTAAAAAATGGTGTTTCAGGGATGGCAAATCATGCTATTAATGGTTTTTTAATCGCTTAGAAACCTAGGTAATTGGCGATTTTTAGCTGAACCAGGCAATTGTCATGGTCCGAAACGGTTGATTTAAAAAAAATTATTGACATATTTTCATGGCGGTGGTATAATGTGGTTTTCTTGTATGCATCTATTCACCGGCGGGAAAAAAATGGTATCCACGGCCGCCACGAAAGGATCTGCTCTATGGCAAACTGTATTGTTTGCGGAAAGGAATTGTGGCAGGGACAAGTTAAGTATTGTCCCAGGTGCGCCAGGGAAAAGAATACTCCCGGTACTGGTGATGTTGTTCTGGACAATCTTTTTGCTCTCGCTCTGAAACTCGGCATACGGCATATAATCCTTCCTTTGGCCCCTTGCATAGCCATTCTCTGGAGTATCGCTTTTTTGGTGGAGAAGATCAACGCGGCTACCGGCTCCGTCGTATTGGGCGCCTTGATCATGTGGGCCGCCTATATTGTGGCCTCAATTCCTCTGGGCTACATGTTCATTAAAGCGTTACCTTCCGGATTCTTTAAAACCTACTGGACCAAGCCCTTTCCTTATTATAATGCTTTCATGTACTTCATGGTGTTTATCATCTTCAAGAATATCAATGACGGCATTCAGGAATCCCCGGTTTCCGGGGGCGCCGCGGCGTTAATCATTCTGGCTCTTCCTTTATATCTCCCTGTGCGTAGCCTCCCATATGGAGCTTAGTCCACAGGATATTAAAGGCATGTGGTCGGGAATGCCGATTATGATTTTGACTCTGTTTGTTTTCAACGTCGCGGCACTCTTTTTTAATATCGATACGTGGCATTATGTCACCATGACCAACCAGACCACCGGCCTTTTTGTAGGGCTCTTTTTTTATGCAATGGTTATTTCAATATTCTATACGGTGCTTTCCGTGATTGGTGTCAATATGTACTCCTTATTGAAACATTGTGCAATAGTCAATCCTTTTCGATAAACAATTCATTTGATTGCACCATCTGGTGCGGCCGGGAGGAAATTATGCAGCAAGTTCGATTTTTAGTATCCATGATCTGTCTGGCCGGTCTGATCGGCTGTTCATCCAAGCAGTCTCCGCCGGACAACCGTTCGAAGTTTGATGAAAGCCTCGATGCTCTTGCCGGGCAGATCGTCAAAGACCTGTCGACTTTTGAAAAAAAAGTCGTTGCTTTGCGCGACTTTGCCCATCTTGAAGGCAAGATTACGCAACTAGGACGTTTCATTGCTGAAGAGTTGACGACGCGCCTTTATCGCACCGGACGGTTCGAGATAATCGAACGCCAGTTATTGCATCGTACCATGCATGAGCATAAGCTGAACATGATGAGTATGGTCGATCAGCAGTCCGCGGTGAAACTTGGCAGGCTCATCGGCGCCCAGGTGATCGCCTCGGGCTCCCTTACCGACCTGGGTTCCTCGATAAAAGTCAATGCGCGACTGGTCGACACCGAAAACGGAAAAGTCTTTTCCGTAGCGTCGGTTACTATTCCCAAAACCACAACAGTGGCGTCGCTGATGTCAAAACCCCTGAAAGACGGTGCGTTCAACTTCGGTCGGAACGCTTCTCAGGAGAGGGACAACACCAATGGAAAAAAAGGTGCCGCCCAGGAGATGTCCCCTACTGCATCATCCGTCCCGTCGGCTATCGACAAACTCACTAAAGACGGTTTCACTCTCTCGGTACGGCAATGCGCCCGGACTATCGACGGCACCGTGACCTGTACCCTTACCATAGAAAACACAAATGAGAAAGATCGTGAATTTGCCGTCCAGTACGGCTACCCTTCCACCCGTATGTTCGACAACCTCGGTAATGAGTATCGTATTACCGCTATCGACATGGCAAACAAATCCTACCGTTTCCGACCGATGGGAAGCAGCTATCAGGAGATGCGAAAGCTTGTAGTAGCCGGTGTGCCTCTGACCACGGTTTTGACTTTTGAGAATGTCTCGCAAAAGGCTTCTGAAATCGCACTTCTGGAGATCAATTGCGGCCGCGACTGTCTTTTTAAATTCCGTAATCTTTCTCTGGAGGAGCAATGAAATTTATTTCGTTATTCGGTGTTCTCGGAGTATTCGGTTTCTTTCTTCATCGGGGTGGGGTCTCTATATTTATTCTTCTGGTAAAAAGTCCTGGTATCGATTTCCGTCATTGTAACGTGTTTGATAATATACAAATGTATTTTTGTCAATTTTCAATAAGTCATTAATTCTATCTCTCGGGACAGATATTGTCATTGTATCACCATTAATACTGACTGATGCTTCGCATTGTTGCGATGCTCCTGTTTCTGTATATTTCCAAACATCAACCTGAACAAATGTCAAAATTTGGTCAATTCTTTCAGGGCCAGTTCCCCCTTTCCAATGTGCTACTGCTAATTCAAGATCATCAACTTTTAATCCATCATTATCTATGTCAAACCTTGATGCCCAGAAGTATTCCAATTCATCTTCATTAACTTCACTTTGGTGATTGATAAGGCTCTCAGGCAATTCGCTCACAACAATCTTTGTAATTATTGAGTCTTGCGATACAGTCGAAAATGCACTTTCAATATCTATAAAATCATACGGCGTGTCTCCTAAACAATCACTATACCATTTTCCATCACAAGCTGTTGTCGTAACATCTGAAGTACATTTTTCATTTTGCGTCGGGTTGGATTCCTTGCATGACAATATCGCAAATATCAATATCACAACAATTATATTTAAGCATTTTCTTGTTTTTCTTTTCTTTCCCCACCCTGGCCGATCTCACGTAATTTGACCGCCGAATCTCATTTAATTTGACCGTTCTGTCTCAGGTAATTTGACCGGCGAATCTCACTCAAAATGACCGGTAAATCTCACCT
>WJLZ01000061.1 GCA_014728215.1 Chitinivibrionales bacterium | reverse complement strand
CGCTCACCCAACACCCGGAGTACGGATTTGAGTTTGTGCAGGGTTTTAATTTTTTTAAGGGTGTTGAGGATCGCAGTAAAATCCTCGACTTCGGTCGTAAGCATAAGCGCAGTCAGCATATCGGCAATTGAATGCGGCAGGAGAGAATCGAACGGGACTTGCGCGTGTTCCTGCTCCAACGCAGCTTTAGTCTGGTGCTTGAATCCACCCGCTCTCGGCCCCGTGAACATTGTTATGTGATTGAGTAATTTCCAGCCGGATTTGACCATCTCCTCGGCATTGTCCACGGCCTCGATGAAAAGCGCACTCCCCAGTTCACACATCTTTTCATAGGCCTCGGATGTGATCTCATGGAGGTAATGGTAATCCACGGATTCCAGTATGTACGTCACCATCTCATAACCTTCCTTTATGTCCACTTCCCATCCGTAGCTGCCTTTTGCTCCCGGTCCAAGGACAACCGCTATGGCAAACTGGAAACGTATTTTTCCCTGGATGTACCCGATCTTAAGATTCAATTCGCCGCCTATTCCCGCCCGGAGTGCCCCGCCTATCGAAAGCTTGCCTAACGCATTAAAGCTTCCCACGGCAGTTTTTCCCCAGTCACCCGAACCGGATAATGAGCCTTCCGCGGATGCTCCCCCGAACGCTGAAAGCTCTGCTTCCGCATCGACCGCATTTGATTTATTTGTATCGATCTTTTTGTCGCTTTGCTCGGCGTTTTCGGAAAAATTTATATAAGGGACCCGCGCCGCGGCTGTAACGGCGGCGCCGGCAAACACATGACCGTCAGCAGTTAAGACGATTCTTATACGAAATTCTCTTTTTCCTTGAATGACTCCATCGACTTTTGGATTACTGTTAATGCCGGAAAAGATATCGACGCCGTCTTTGTCGGGGATATACACCGAAAAGCTGGTGCTCCCATCAATAAGGCCAAAAGAGGCCTGCGCTTTCCCTCCCAGTTCAAATTTCTTGTTCGCCCAATCCAACTCAGCACCGGCAGTTGCTCCCGCCACAAAACGACAGAACCGTGCTTCGGCCTTACAACTGAAATACTCACTGCTCTCCAGATAATCCTTTTCAGGATCACCGAATTTCCACTTAACCGGCCATTGTTCATCAACTTCGGGCGTCTGGAAGAATGTCGCTTTGAATTTTTTATCCATGCCCTTATTATCCGGGGCGTCATCCTGCTTTAAATATTTTTGTAACTGCTTTTTAACTGATGCATCACGATCTTTGCGCCAATGCCCTTTTACCGGCCCGCCGTTACGGGAGTGAGCGCTGATATGTACTTTACGGGACATGTCGCCCCATCGTTTATTTGATTTAACAACAAGCATTTCATCTATTGCGCTCTGTGGATCGGTTTTCAATCCCTTGAATTTCTTCGCAATTTTTTCATCAACTTCTTCAGCTTTATCGAAAGCCTCTCTGGCGTCTGAAGAACGTGACAGGCTTTGCTGGTACTGCGCAATTTCTTTTCCTAAGGCGTTCACCTCTTCAACTTCACGAATGAACGCTTCTGTATTGTCCGCCGGCACGACGAAATATTTCATTTCAGAGGGGCAATAGCATATAATGTCATCCTCACCGATATCGCCTTCAACAGTTTTTACCGGTGCTTTCATACAAACGATTTCTTTATCATCTTCCTGAATAATTTCTACTTCATCGACAGTATATATCCTCATGGGAACACGAATAACCCGACCGACTTCAATCATATCAGGATTTTCTATCTCATTAAACATTGCCAAATTCTTATCGTACCGGGATTCACCATAATATGTTTCTGCAATGCCGCCGAGCGTATCACCTTGCCGGACTTCGTATTCTACACATTCAACCATTGCCCAGCTCCTTTACTTTTTTATCCTCAAACATATAATACACATGACCTTCACCACCGTGATCGACTTCAAGGGTATACGACAATGCTGAATTTATATCAGGAAACTCTAATTCCAGCGTATCATTTCCTGTTTTCTTATCATCTTTCACGGTTAAGATCTTTTCATACGATTGAGAATCATCGGTACTGAACAACCTGATTTTATCATCCTGAGCTTCGGGATCTTCAGGGTCTATGTCCAATGTAATACGAAGAGTTACATGTGAATTTGCCGGCATCGAAAGCTCCGGGCTGTCGATCTCATTCTCTCCCAGAGAATGAAAAATGCCCTTTATTTTGTATGTACACGGTGTTTGGGAATCTTCCAGCCACTCGGAATAATGGTCATCGATAAACCAGAGTTTTTTAATCTCCAAACGGGCGACGCCGGTCTTTCGGTCGATGAATCCTTCGATTTCCTGTGAAAGATCGAATTCCTGTCCGTTGAATATACCAAAGAGCTTGCCGCGGATCCGCAGGCGTTCTGTATCTTCCTTCCCGGGAAGAAATTCTGTCTGCACCTCCAGAAAACATTGTTCCAGATATTGAAACCCCCCGGGGCCCGGTTTCCATTCAGCGGAAATTATTCGAACTTCCGGTTCTTCTTTCTTTTTCTCTACCGGTTCGATATCCTGGATATCGATGTCGCGTTTGTTCTCTTTTGGCTCTTCCTTCTTTTTAGCAAAGGAATGTCCAGGTTCGTTGATGTCATGAAATTCTCGTGCCATTGGTCTTTATTCTCCAGAAAGAAATATACTAAAAACCCTTTCCAAATAAAACAATATTCGAAAAATGTTGCGGTCTATCACCGGATTGCAAATTTATAGAACGCGGATTGGGCTGCGGCATATCGAACCTTCACCGCCCTACCTATGCATCCCCCGGGGTGCATAGCTACACAGAAGCATTTTCAACGTGGGGTGTAAGGGGACGGCAGTCCCTTTCCTCATACAAAAAACAAACCACACTTGTTTCAATAACCCCACAATTAGCCTGTGTTGTCCAGAGTAATTGGAGCGTGGAAATGCGGATTTTTCGAGGTCCTTACCCGATTTATCTTTTCCCAAGAAACCCATACGCCCTGATCCCCCATTTTTTTTCAATCCGTTGTGCTTCATCGGAAAAACAGCAGAAACAGGCCGGCTTTTCTCTGGGGATATTGCCGAGATGAAAATCTCCTTTATACCGGAATTCCCGCTCCTGCCGCCAGTCGGTGATTTTTCCCCGTGACTGGAGCAGGTAATGGTTCTCTTTATCCACCGGCAGCGTTGGTTTCCCGGAATAGTAGACAACCGGCAGTATACCCATTGTAAGGGCATATTCCTTTTCGATCCCGATACCATAGGGCTCAAAGGACATCATGCGATACCGGGAGCGCCATTTGATCAGAGGGAGGGTATCGGCTGGAGGGAGATCTGAAAAGGAGACGGTTGATATGGTATCGGGCATGTGGAGTGACGATGCACAGATACGTTGCGTCGTGAGAATATTACATAGTGAATCGAACGCGGTCCGTGGATAGGTGGGCGATTTTAAGACAGCCTGGTAGTAGTCGATTTTACGTTCGGTGGGCCAGGCGACATTCGACGCCCGGGTCCAATGGATGATATACGGTTTGTCGATCTTTTGTATGGCCGGTGACAAGGCGCCGGGCTCCAGGTGATAATGGATCGGTTCGGTCCGTTTACAGTAATCGATACGGAACCGGTTGTTGATTTTGTGTGATGCACTCGTGGCCGTCAGGTTCTCCATCAGACCGCCTTTCCGGATTGAGACCGGCAGGACCAGATCGGCGGTATCAATAATGTATCGATCTCGAAGGACGGGCAGCTCTTTTTTGTCTCCAGCATCATTACCGGGGTAGAGCGGGATTATGGCTACCGTCTTTTTTCGGCAATCGAACGACCGTTGCGCCTCCCTTTTCATGCAATCGAACGTTTTCCGGTTTGATGCGGGAATCACAATGGTCATTTCGATTTTTTCTCGCAGCCCCGCGGCGATCTGTATTTCCCAGGTTTGCATACCCGTCGAGGTGATAAGCCGGAGGTTATTTTCTTTTATCCACTCCACGGCGCGGGTTACTTTTTCCACCCACGGTGTTTTGGCGCAGGGCCTGAGTGGTTGGCGGGACAAAAGAATGGCGGCGGTAGTCATGGCGACAAATATAGGTTATTGCACGACACGTTGCAGTCTCTTTGCATTGCCCCGGTAACGGTTTGCTATCCTTTACAGCATTTTTTTTCTTTCCACCCGGGTGTCGGAAAAAGAGTTTTTTTATAGTTCTTTCTTCAAATATAAGGTATTTTAAAAAGTATACCGTATGGTAGTTCCGCGTCCCTGAGCGAACATGCAGGGCATGCGGACGACAAGCCTTATAAAGAATTAAAAGAGCAGATCGACAACCTTAAAAGAATGGGAGCCTTTTGAAACTTCACCGCCAACTTGGGCTTATCGATATTTTCTGTATTGCAACCGGGGCGATGATCAGTTCCGGCATATTTGTTCTTCCCGGGCTTGCCCATGCGCAGGCGGGGCCGAGTGTTATTCTATCCTATGCGATCGCCGGAGTCCTTGCCGGTATCGGCATGTTAAGTTCCGCCGAGCTGGCAACGGCCATGCCCAAAGCCGG
>WJLZ01000060.1 GCA_014728215.1 Chitinivibrionales bacterium | reverse complement strand
TCACCAACCACGGAGTATGCATTCCAGATCAAAAGCCGCAACAGCGCCGCAGGATGCAGCGGTACCGAATCGGATTTATCGCCGGCAGCGTCAGCGCCCGAAGACTACTCCTCCTGGACCTACTGGAAATATATCGAAATCGACGGCACCTGTGCCGGGATAACCGACACCCTTACCGATTTTCCGCTTCTGGTGAGATTGACAGGCAGTAATTTCGATTTTTCGCAGGATTACAGCGACGGCGACGATATACGGTTTACCAATGAAGACGGGAGTATTCATTTCGATTATGAAGTGGAGAACTGGAATGAAACTGCGGATGAAGCCGAGATCTGGGTGAAAGTGGATTCGGTGTATGGGAATAATACCACGAAAGTCAGGATGTACTGGGGCATGAGCGGGGCAACGAGTAATTCCTGCGATTCGTGCGTGTTTGATACAGCAAATGGATTTGTGGGAGTCTGGCACATGGAAGAATCCGCAACCGATATTGTCGATGCCACAAGCAACCGGAATACCGGCACCATTGTCAGTGCACCGACTCAGGCAGGGGGTACCGTAAGCAAATCGATCTATTTTGACGGATCTGATGATAAATTCAATGTCGGGAATCTGGGACTTGCTGATGGCACCCATGATGAAATAACCATATCGACATGGTTAAAAACCGACGCCGGCATTGGCAATTATGCGAAAATGATAGCTCATGGGGGAACATATACCTATCCCTATGCTCTCCAAAGAGGAACATCGGACCAGATAAAGACTGAAATCGATGATGTGAGCTCCGCTTATTTAAGTCATACTGCCGGTTGGCATTATGCGGCCGGGCGATATGACAGCGATGCAACTGAGTCGGAAGAAATCCTGATACAAGTTGATACAGATACAGCATCGACAAACAATGCAGGCGGAAATATCAATCAGGACGCCACCAATGACGATACCTATATCGGTGCGCGATCGGATAATGCACAGAACTGGAAAGGCTGGCTCGATGAAGTCCGTATTGAAAAGGTTGCCCGTTCGCTGGACTGGCTAGCGCTCTGCTACCAGACCCAGAAAGCAAGCCCGAGCTGCATTTCCGAAGACAGCAGGACCCTCAATCTGGCCTCTGTTGCCGATGGCGATGCTTCCGCAATCAACAACCAGACCGACGTCTATCTCGGCTATGCCCAGTTCACGCTCAGCGGTAACGGCTCCGATCCCTTTCTTCAGAGCGTAACAATCACCGCTGTTGACGCCCCGGCAATCAGCGAGGCCGACAACCTTTCGAGTATCCGGGCCTACTATAATACGTCAACAACGCCCTCCACCACAAATCAGTACGGTTCGACAACAACATTCAGCGGCAATTCGAGCGGGACGGCAAGTTTCAGTGAATCCATGCAGGTTACCGCTACCACCTATGTCCATTTTTACTGCAACGTGGGCGAGGATATCGAAAACGCCGGTAATCTTCGACTGCAGGTAAGCTTTACCTCCTCCAACGAAGGCACCGGGGACCCCACCACCAACTCGACCGGCACGACTTTTTATCAGATCGCCGATACGGTTAATTACCTTCCATTGACCGTCGCATCCGACGGCACTGCCGCCCAGTGCTCGGTGTACACCGATTATTTCACGCTCATTTTCGATCAGGACGGCACCGGGGGGATCGAGTTTTTATCCGACAGCGCCCACGGGCGGGCGACCTCGAACCAGGTTGACGGGACAAGCGAGCTGTTTTATATCCATTACGATGGCTCCGAGACCCGGTCCACAAGCGGGAGCTTTGCCATAATCGATACCAGTGAGGTGCTTGCGCAGCTCCGGCAGCAGACAACGCTCGGTGGGTTGATATTCACAACAGATTATACCGTTCACGGCTCAGGGAAAGCTTTTGTTCATGTCGAGGCATACAATCCCGGATCGAGTGTGTCGGACAAGACGCTCAAGTTCATGATCGACCGTACCGCCACCGGCACGATTTCCGCAACGACCGCGCATGCAACGGCAAGCTCGTGCCCGTATATTCTGCTCTCTTCCGACGGCGCCTCACAGCGGGATATTCTTCTGGCGACCTACGATCTGTGGAGCACATCAAGCGGCTACGAAAAAAGCGCCACCGGATTCGATAACAGCACCGGCAGCGCCTATGCCGGGTATCAGGCCGCAAGCGGCGGCGGCAACGGCTTTGCGCTCAATGCCGGCCAGATCCAGACCTGGGATTTCATGCTCGATTTTGCGCATGAATACTGGGACGATACCATTGGTGTCGGAAGAGTGGTCGATGACTATCGCAACCCGGACAGTTTGGAGCTGATTCACGGCACGATTGGCATGGAGAAGGCGTGGGAGAACCATATCCGGGGACAATGGAATTTCGAAGAAGGCGCCGGGGATACAGCCTATGATTTTTCCGGCAGGGAAAAACACGGCGCCAATTCCGGTACCTACGCCTATGCCGCCGGTAATCAGGGAAACTATGGACTCGATTTAGAAGCATCAAGCAGAATTACCGTTGCGACAGACAATTCGTTCGACTGCACCAATGAATTCACGATCATGACCTGGCTCAAGCCCGATGATTATGAAACCGAGGGTGGCAT
>WJLZ01000059.1 GCA_014728215.1 Chitinivibrionales bacterium | reverse complement strand
ATCGGCAAGAAGGTTGTTGTCGAGGCTGAGCACCGACTGCTCTCCAAAGATAAACGTGCTCTTTTCAAGCTGCTCATCGAGGTCTTCGAAAAGGTCATAGTATTGATCTGAGCTCAACTCTTTAAGCGCATCACGGGCCTCCTCCAGGCTTTGTGCTTTGGATGCAAAAAAAGGCTGTAATCGTTTGAGTAAAAACAGTGCTAAAAGGCCGTTATGCCTTATCGGAAGCGTCATTTTATTTCTGATGTCAGGCTCGATAAAATAGTGAAGTTTCCCCTGTACCATTTCGCAGCAGACGCAACTTTCTGATATCTCGGAAAGTTCTTTAAGGTCCCGTTGGACATTCCGGAGGGATACCATGTCAAACTCACACAGCATATTGTGAATGTCACTGATCGAAAATTTCCTGGGTTTTCGGCGTATTAGAAAAGCCAGAATCCTGATCATCCGTTCGCTTTTCCGGACATCGGTGGTATGGACCATTAATCTATTCCTTTCGATGATTATTCCAGCAGAATATTCCTTTTAAAATATAATTCAAATGCGACAACATTTGTCGCATACTGCTGATATTTTATTAAAAAACAAAGGAGAGCCCATGAATATGGATGAGATATTTTTGCGGAAATTGAATCGCAAACGTTCGCTGCAGAGAAACAAGCGGTTCAGGAACATATCACTGAGAAGGATCAACGGTATTGCCGACAGGCGGAAACTCGGGTACTTGCTGAACATACTCGAGCATACGGGAAGAATCATCAGTGATGATATTCTCGAAATTGCGCTCCGCTATCTTACGCAGCCCGATAAACGTCGGATCGTCACCTTCTGCCTGGCAAAAGCGAAACGCATTAAACTTGAAGATACCTTTGATGACGGGTATAAAGCAGGGAGAGATAATATCGAAGAAATGATTAAGGATATGCACCGCAATGAATATCTGAAAAGGGATATCTTTCGATATATTTATGAATCACTGAACGATTTTTGTGCTGAAAAAGCCGGCAAACGTACGTGCTCCCTGCAAAAGAAACTCAATGAAATTGCAAAGCTTTTTGGGTTAGGTGAAATCGAAAAAGAGGTCCTTCTGATTGCTTACTTGTCGGTTACCGATTCGGTGGTGGACAAGATGATCGAAGATTTGAGTCCGTTAATTGACGTAAAGCGTACTCACAGGGATTCGATCAATAATAAAATCCTCAGTACATTATCAGGCATTCCAGGCAATGAAATAAGCAGAGCGTTATCGGGAAGGTCGGCACTGCTCAATTCGGCATTGCTAAACGAGGAACGCAATCCCGCAGTTGAAGTGATCGATTTTCTGGACGGCACCGCCAGTCAGGCAATATCTAAAAAGTATTTCACCGAATACAGCGGTCCTTCGATCCCGCTCGAGTATCATACCGTGCATAAAAAGCAGATAGAAATAGTGAAAGCCCTTCGCCGGCATAAAACCCCGGACCAGGGAGTGAATATCCTGCTGTATGGTGCGCCGGGTACCGGTAAAACCGAATTTGCCCGTGCGCTCGGCAAAAGCATTAACCTGAATGTTTATGAAATAAAGAATATCGATGATGAAAAACAGAAAGATGAAACCGCTCATGCAATGTTCAGGTACCGGGCATTCCTGGCCTGCCGAAAGATGATCAATTCCAATGAGGCGATCATCGTTGTTGATGAAGCCGATGCGGTGTTGAATTCATCCCCGTCATTCTTCTCCCTGGCTCCGCTTGCGGAAAAGGGGCAGATCAATAAACTGCTCGATGAGTCTACTGCATTTACAGTATGGATCACTAACCGCTTTGACGGTATCGATGAATCCACCAGACGGCGGTTTGATTATTCGATCCGGTTTGACAAGCTGACGTTCCTGCAGCGGAAAAGAATCTGGGAGCACAGCATTAAAAAACACATGCCGGCAAAATGCTTGTCGGTTCATGATATCACCGCGCTTGCTGAAAAGTATGAAATCAGTGCGGGGGGAATCGATATCGCATTGCGAAATGCAGCAAGAATATTCAGAAAACAGAAAAGTCGGAAAGAGATTATTACGCTTATCGAGGGTATCCTCGATGCTCATTTGAAAATCATCGATCAGCAAGGACCTGCTGAAAAAAATTCCAGAGTCAATGCTCCCGATTACAGCATACAGGGATTGAATATTCATGAGGATTTGGATCGATGTTTTAGTGCCCTGTGCCAATTCAACAAATACTGGAACAGTATGGATTCTGAATCATCTGTACATAACATGAACATGCTCCTTTATGGTCCTCCCGGAAGCGGTAAAACAGAATTTGCAAAATACACGGCGCGTCTCCTCCACAGGCGATTGATTATAAAACGAGCGAGCGACCTGATGAGCTGCTGGGTAGGGGAGAGCGAAAAGAATACCCGGGAGGTTTTCAATGAAGCCCGGCGGGATAAGGCTATTCTGTTTATTGATGAAGCAGATAGTTTTCTGGCTGGCAGGGAAGGAGCTGAGCATTCGTGGGAAATATCTTTTGTGAATGAATGGCTGACAAATATGGAGAATTTCAGGGGGATACTCATCTGTGCAACCAATTTCAAGAAAATCATGGATTCAGCGGCTATACGACGGTTTCCCATTAAGCTGCGATTCGATTATCTCAGCTCCGAAGGCAATCTGGTCTTCTATGATCTGTTCTTCAAAAAAATGGTAACAACCCGATGCACGGCAATTCAGCAAATGAAAATCCGTTCCATTGAATATGCCACACCCGGTGATTTCAAGGCGGTCTATCAGAAATATTTTTTCCTGCAGAACATCAGCATTTCACATGATATGCTGATCGATTCATTGAGAAATGAAATCGCCGAAAAAAACGGAAATGTCGGCAAAAAGATCGGATTCAGAAAAGAGTAATTGCCATGCCTGCATGCAAAACAGAAGACCACAAAGCTTCATGCACCGGCGTGTTGCGCTTGCATTCATGGCGACCCGATTCAGCAGGGCTCGACGATAATGTCTGGTATGATGATTATCATGGCTTCCTGTATATCGATTTCCGGAGATCACAGAGAACCTGCATACGAATCAGTACCTGGGAGCGGGGATTGCAGGTATCACAATGGCATCCTGTGCTTGAGATATGGGAGTGTGATGATTGGGATCCGGGAATAACGCTACCGTTCGATACGTCGAATAGGCATTTCAAAGCCGCGCTTGATGAATATGCTGAAACATTTCCTCCGGGAGTAGTTGAAAATGTCAAGCATTTCGCCTGGCGTCAGATAATGCTTTTGAAAATGATCCGTCAATGTCCGCAAACAATGGACCTGCTCGAATCGAACCCGGTTCTTGCCTGGTTGCTTGCCGATGAAATCGCCGGGCAGAAAATACCTGTCGATGAAGGAGCAAGGTGGGCGCTGTGTAAAAGAAGAGCGATACTGCGGCTCATCGGTATTAATGCCACCGAATCGTATGTAAGGATACTGGCGAGAATTAAATGCAGACAATACTACCGGGATCTCTGCTATAAAATCAGGGAGCTGGTATCGTTGCTGGATCATATGAGTAGTATCAGAAAATTAAAGGAAATCCCTGCCGATGAAATTTGTAACCTTATCCATAATTTCGAATTCACTAACTGGTTGCTTTCGCCTGTCGATGAATCAGGGAAATTGGTCCGGCATACTGTTGATAGAGATAAGAGAGCTTCATTATCCAGATTATGGTCGGATATGAGAGATTGCGCGCGGGATTTGGAAATTAGCAATTATGAACAGAAAATGTTTTCCTGCCATTCTGCGGCTGAACTCAGGACCCTCTACAATAAATGGATCGATAGCGAAAAATTTGATAGATTATTTGTAAAGCAAAGTGCGAAGTCTCTGAAAAAGATCTATGGCACCAACAAGCTCCCCTCACCTCCGCTGGCAGGCACTTCAACTATTATGCCGGTAGAAACTATTGAAGAGCTGATCGATGAAAGCATTACAATGCATAACTGCCTGCATGCATGCTCCCGCATGATTATGGAACGGTCCTGTTATATCTATCGAGTACTCGAGCCGCAACGGGCTACGCTGGCAGTAGCTTATGAGGGAAATAAAATTGTTCCATTGGAATTACGGACTGTAGCTAATGGGGAAGCTGATGAAGAGACCTGGAAGAGTGTTCAAGAATGGATTGCAGGAACGGAAAAATGATTTTTTGAGGGATGTCGAATTTGATGCCCTTACCAGGCAGTTTATTATATAGATTTCATTAATCATGCAAATCGTCAAATTATTTCCGCTTTATAGATCAATTTATCTGATAAAACAGCAAGGTGAATAGATTTCGGTTTCAAAAATAATGCAGTGAGAAATAATTCAATGACAATACAGGATTGCTCAATAGTTTTTCTGTTGATTCTCCCGGCTGTTTTGGGAATTATTATGGTGGCGGTCATTTATTCGTTTGCGCCTTGCATTCTTCCACAAGCGTATTGTCAAAAATATTGGAATCATTGAACCATCCTGCAATCGTTGCTATCAACAGTGCTTTCATGTCATACTGCCCGATCGAATATGCACCGTCCAGCGATTGCCTTAGATATTTCTCTGCTTTGTGGGAATCGCCTTCCATGAGAAATCTTTTTGCAAGCGACCCGATTTGAAAGAATGCAAAAAAAGGATCGGCCTTTTTAAATGATGGGCTGTTGACAATCCGCTCTGCTCCGGCTAAATCCCCGGCATCCATAAAACCCCGGCAGATTCGGATCAATTCAGAATAGTATCTCTTTTTTCTTGCCTGTCTCAATAAAAGCTCAAGCAATTCAAGCGCTTTTGCTCTCATTCCGATCATGCAGCAGCTATCAGAAAGTTCAAGCATATAGTCACAGGAAAGATTGTCTGATTTCGAAATGAATACTTTCCTGATCTGCCTGGACAACAATTCTCTTGATCGCCTGCTTTCACCGCTTGCATGGTATTTCCGGATCACAAGCAGGATATCCTGCATTGAACGCAGGTTTCTTCTTTTCCGCGCACATGCAAGGCTTTTCCCGAGATTCACCCTGCATTTTTCTGTTTTTCCGGCTTTTCTATAAGAATCAGCGACATCCGAATATGCATAACACCGAATGTGGGCATACTTACCTCTGCCGGCCCACGACTCGGCTCGGGCAAGATATTTCAGCCCTTTTGATGTATTTCCGGCATTTATATAATATTCTGCTATTCTGCAGTAGATAAACGATTTATCTGATTCCAGAAAAAATGCTTTCGAATTCTTCTCAATCCGGCAAATACAATCATCGGCAACCGCAGCTTTGCCCGCTTTTCGGAGTTTTTCAATTAGTTCAAAGAGCTGATATGAGGTGATTTGGCTTCTGCTTAACTTTTTAATAAGGGTAAGTGATGGTCTGCAGATATCAAGGTCCATGAATCGTGAGGCTATTTCCATGCTTTTGTATTTACGGGAAGGTATATCTTTCAGCAATGGAATTTGATGGTAGCATTTCCATAAGAGCCTTTTGGCCTCCTTTGTTTGCCCCGTCTCCTGGCAGATATTTGAAATAAATATAAGTGCATTGATACGCCCGTACAAATCAGTGCATTGATCTGCGTAGAGAGATGCCTCCGGAAGCAATGCCCGGGCTTGATTACCGGTACTTTTCCTGGTTTTCGCTTTTTCCACCATAAATTATCCTTCAATATTCAATTTAATATATGAAAAGCATGCGACAAATAATGACGCATCTATATCGATTCCATATTATTCCGGTTTGCTTTGAAGATATTGCAGCCGCTATAATGCTCAGAACTCACTCTGCATGCTGCTGTGGCTCAAGCTGATACCGAAATTAACAGCATGTGCTGAAGATTAATCAGAATTCCATATCTATATCCACATCATTACAGGAGGTTTCCATGTCCCGCACTATCAAAAAAATGTCTAACGTTACAAACCGCGATCTGGTTGCACTGATCTCCGATAAAACCGGCCTCACTCAAGTCGACACGGCAATCATTGTTGAAGCATTTTTTGATGCTGTCGGCAAATCGCTCCGGAGCGGCAATAATATTGAAATTCGAGGATTCGGCAGATTTCTGATAGGATACAGTCTGAGCTTTTTGAAGTGAGCTATTTGTTGATCTAACCCCCTGGAGAAGCTTTGATGCTGAAACATTGAGCACATTAGCTATTTTGTATAGATTTAACACTGCTACATTCCGCTCTCCCCGCTTGATTCCGCCGACATATGTCCGGTCCAGCCCGGTCTCCAACGCCAGGTCTTTTTGCGATAACTCGCATTTTTTGCGGTTTTTTCGGATTGTAGACTCTCACCCAAAACACGAAAGATATTTTCGTAATAAATCCGAATTGCATAAGGATTATCTTTTACTATAGGAAAGACTCCCGAACGAGAGGAGCATGTGTTGTAATTGTCTTGTATCTTTAAAGATTTTCCAGGCATATTGTACTTCGATATCTTTTTCAGGGATGTTCATTTTTTGTTCTCCTTTATACAGCAGGTTTTGAGTTATATCGGCGACTATTTCCGCGTATTCCCAGATCACCCTGTCGGGCACGGTAACGGACCAGCAGAACCAGCCGCTCGATAATGCGCAAGTCTCAAGGTTCAATAGAAGTATGATCGCCATGTTGCTTAACAAGTGGGTACTTTACGGGAAGGGATATTTCCTATGCCGATTTATCGGCATAGATTTTAAAAAAGCATTTTCCTTAGAAGGGATTTAAAGGGATGGAATCCCTTTCATGATATCAACAAATAGTAAATGCCGCAAAAAGAAAAAATTATTTCAGACAGATTGATAATCGATTAGAGGTAAACGGGCTGAAAAAAAATATGCAATGAGGCGGGGGAGGTGATAAAAAGGAAATGGACCTAAACGGTAATCCCATCTAAGTCCATTTTGTATTGTAGTGCTCGGGACGAGACTTGAACTCGTACACAGCTATGCTGCGAGGGATTTTAAGTCCCTAGTGTCTACCAATTCCACCACCCGAGCTGGTTAAATTCGAAACTCGAAATGTGAAAGAGAACAGGACGCCGATAACGCTAATCATGCCGATCTCCGCTGATCCGGAAATGGATATCGAGAAAGATATCGCATGCTTGTGGTTCGTTCAGCATCCACCCTAAAAATGCTTCATTGCGGGGGAAAAAGGCAATAAAAAAGCCTTCTCTGCAGTTTCAAAAAAGGCTTTTTATCTGATATTGTGAGGAAATTTATTCTTCGACATCGATAATATACCCCTTGATCATTTTCTCCATGGCTTTGTAGAGATGGTTTTCGATAGGGTAATTGTTGTTCCTAATCTCCTTTTTAATTTCTTCCACCTTTTCGATCCTGACTTCGGGAAGCACTTTGATTTTATCCCAGATTTTCTGCAGGTTGAGTGAAGACTCGGAGATGTGAACAGATTCTTTATTCGATGCGTCGTTGTTTACCCGGCTAGCCTTATCCTGCTGATCCGGCTTCGACTTGCGCCGTATCGACTCATATTTGCCTGCGGCAAAAGCGTTGTTGATTGGTAGTAGTTCGGACATAATAACATACTCGTTCTAAAGTCCTTTTTTATGGGGTGCTCTTCCGTCCCTGGAAGCCACTCCATCCCTGGAAGTCCCCGTTGAGCGCTCCGTCCGTGGAGGAGGGATTGCCTTCATTATTAAATATCGGCGCATGGACAGGGAAACTTTAACCTTTGGCGTGAATGAAATGAGGTGCATTTGTAAGTGTTTGATATTTAATGAGATGGAAGGAGAGATATTTAAGGCATTTTTTTCATCGTAATCGTTCTCGGTACATTGACCTGAGTATGCGCCGCACTGAGTGACACTCTGAGCATATCGAAGTGGGGGCCGAAGTGTCGAAGGATCGTTTATCTAAAAGGACGCTCAGACTGCAGCTTCCTGCTTAATTGCAGCATCCCTATCGCCATCATCGTCGGTTGCCCCTAAATATTTCACATACCCCCGGGCACGGGGATTATCCATGGCCTGCAGTGCTTTGCGGGCATTGTTGACGACCATTTCATTATCCGAGATAAGGAGATACCCGGTCGTTTCCAGGATTTCATCATTGTAATGGGCGATTTGTGAGACTACCCAGAGGGCGGATGCTTTCATAAAATTGTTTTTGCTTTTGATCATTTCGAGGAGGTCATCGGTGATATCCCTGTGGCCGAGGGTGTAGAGCGCTTTCAGCACATTCCCCCGGATCCGGTTGTTGGGATCTTTCCGAAACCGCATCAGTATGGGGATAAGCCGTTTATTGCCCAGACTCTCAAGTGCTTCGATAGTGTTTGCCCGGACCCGTTTGTCCTTGTCGTTGAGCAGGGACATGATGATATTTTCGGTATCCGGGCCCACGATTTTTCCCAGAAGATTGACCGCGGTGGCCCTGATTTTGACATCCCGGTCTTTCACCAGATCGGCCAGTACATGATGTACTCGGGGATTTTTCTTGAGCAGGCCGAGGATTTGCACTGCCCTGAGCCGCCGTTCATCATCATCGCTGTAGAGGTCTTTGCCGATTTCATCTACCACGGTTGACGAAAGGGTGTTCATAATAAGGCCGAGTTTTTCTCTGACCGCACTGTCAAGATCGTTGTAATGGGAGATAAGATTCTCGCGAATGATCAGGCAACTGGATTGAATGGCGGTGTTTTTTATGGTCTGGTTGTCGTTTTTTACAAGTGTCAGTATTGTCTGGAGATCTCCCAGGGTCCCTTCCATTCCGACAACTTTGAGGCTGGCGAGGATTTTCTCGGGAATTGACGATGTCAGGCACTCACGTGCTGTTTCGAGATTCATGGTATTACCGTTCCCCGGTTAAAGCGGCGATCCGGTCGCGTAGCCGGGCCGCCTTTTCAAATTCGAGATTTTTCGCTGCCTGCTGCATCTCTTTTTCGAGTTCCTTTATAAGAGAATCAGTATCATCGGGTATTTCTTTTCCATATCCGGGTGAGGGTTCTGCGGCCATGCTCACTTCCTGTTCATCTTCGGCAGCACTGTAAAAGGAGAGCGGGCCTTTGATAATCCGTCGAATGCTTTGCGGGGTAATGTTGTGGAGCTGGTTGTATTCTATCTGTTTTTCCCGACGTCGACCGCACTCCTGTACGGTTGCTTTGATGGAATTGGTCATGATATCCGCGTAAAGGATGATTCTTCCCTCGGTATTACGGGCTGCCCGGCCGGCTATCTGAATCAGCGAGCGCGTGGAGCGGAGGAATCCCTCTTTATCTGCATCGAGAATGGCCACCAGCGATACTTCCGGAAGATCGAGACCTTCCCTGAGCAGGTTGATACCGACGATGATATCGAATTTCCCTTCCCGGAGGTTGCGGAGTATTTCCGACCGTTCAAGGGTTTCCACTTCAGAGTGAAGGTATTGCACTTTGAATTCCAGAGCATCGAGATACTCGGTGAGATCTTCAGACATCCGTTTCGTAAGGGTCGTGACCAGGGCCCGTCCTCCGCGGGAGATGGTCGTCCTGAGTTCTTCGATCAGATCGTCAACCTGATTACCTGCGGGTTTGATTTCGATCGGTGGATCAATCAGTCCGGTAGGCCTGATGATCTGTTCGACAATGACGCCGCCGGATTTTTTAAGTTCGTAATCCGCAGGGGTGGCCGATGAGTAGAGCACGAAATCGGTAATCTCCTCGAATTCAGTGAATTTCAGTGGCCGGTTGTCGAGGGCACAGGGGATACGGAAACCGTGGTCGACCAGGGTCTGTTTTCGTGCCCGGTCGCCGTTGTACATGCCGTTGATTTGCGGTATGGTTGCATGAGACTCATCGATAATGGTGAGAAAGGGCGTGGAGAAAAATTCCAGGAGACTGTGCGGACGGCTTCCTGGTTTGCGGCCCTCGAGTATGCGGGAGTAGTTTTCGATGCCGTTGACATAGCCCATCTCACGAAGCATTTCGATGTCGTACAGGGTGCGCTGTTCAAGCCGTTGAGCTTCAACGAGCTTGTTTTCAGATCTGAATTTTTCAAGCTGCAGCTGCAATTCCTGATGGATCTGTTTGATGGCCCCTTCAAGGGACAACCCCGTGGAGACAAAATGCTTTGCCGGGAAAATGACGATGCTCTCCTGAGTATTGATGATCTTTCCGTCGATGGGTCTGAATCGTTTGATGGTTTCTATTTCATCTCCGAAGGTTTCGATCCTGATCCCGGTCTCTTCGTAGGCAGGGTAGATATCGATGGAATCTCCCCTGATCCGGAACGTGCCGCGCTCAAAGGACATATCATTCCGGACATAACGCATATCGACGAGTCGTTTGAGAAAGGCCTTCCGGCTTATGACATCACCACAGGAGATGTCGACACTCGCTTCACGGTAAGATTCCGGAGAACCGATATTGTAGATGCAGGAGACACTCGCAACGATAATGACATCTTTCCGGGAAAGCAGGGAACTGGTCGCCTTGAGCCGCAGGCGGTCGATTTCATCGTTGATCTCGGAGCTCTTCTCGATATAGGTGTCGGTGGAAGGGATGTAGGCTTCCGGCTGATAGTAATCGTAGAAGGAGACAAAGTATTCAACTGCATTTTCCGGAAAAAAGTCTTTGAATTCCTGGTAGAGCTGGGCTGCAAGTGTTTTGTTATGGGAAATGATCAGCGTAGGCAACTGGACTTTTTCGATGATATTTGCCATGGTAAATGTCTTGCCCGATCCGGTAACGCCGAGGAGGGTCTGATGCTTGACATCCTTGATCATGCTATCGGAGATCTGAGCAATCGCGTCGGGCTGATCACCTCTGGGGCTATATTCAGAAACGAGTTTTAATTTCATAGTATTTTAAAGATACATCGATTGAGCGGTGAAATCCAGATATATTACGGATGAGGACATGATTTATCTTGGGGCCTGGCGGTGGGTGAAAGTCGAAGATCGAAGATAAGAAAAGAGGATAATGGACGAAGATAATAGATTGGGAGTGGAGCCGGTGACCGGCATCGAAAAGGAAACGATACCAATGGAACAAAGGCTTGTCAGATACACTATACGGCATCCAGTTACACATTGTACCGTGTATGGATACCGCCGTGGGGATTCGGTGGTGGTGATCCGGGTTGATCTTGCGGTTACGCAGCGGTTGCATGGTCGTGCGGTTAAGGAAGTTACGAAGGGAGCGATTGTGCGGGTTGGGGGTATGCTGAGGAGGTTTCTTGCCGGTGCAGAGGAAGACCTGGGGGCGATTGCGGTCGATGTGTCGGGGCTGAGCGGATTTGCGAAGGACGTTCTCGGTGCGGCGCGGAGAATACCCTGGGGAGAGGTCGTGTCGTACAGTGAGTTGGCACGAATGGCCGGACATCCGCGGGCGGTCCGTGCGGCGGCTTCGGTGATGAGAAATAATACCTGCCCCTTGATTATTCCCTGTCACCGGGTAATTCGCAGCGATGGAACAATCGGCGGTTTTATGGGAAAAAAGGCCGGCGGGTGTATCACTAAAAAAAGAAAATTACTTTGTCGCGAAGGCGTAATTATTTAATTGATGGCGTGAGCAACTGAAAATCTCCTGGACCGCGGGCCTTGAAACCGGCCGGAGAACGAATCGTAAATGGATTTTATTATTTTAATCCAAAGGACGGAAAGAATATGAAAAATTATATACTCGACACAACAGTATTACTCTATGATTCACAGGCGCTTTTTGCCTTTGACGATAATAATGTAATCGTTCCGATCAATGTTATCGAAGATATCGATCGGTTCAAAAAAGAACTCACCGAAACAGGGACCAATGCCCGTCAGACCTCACGGTATCTCGATGAGTTCCGCCGGGAAGGTTCCCTTGCCACCGGGGTGCGGATGAGGAACGGCGGCATGGTATCGGTTAAAATCGGTACCGAAGAGATAATCAACCGCCTTCCTCTGGACCTGCGGCATACGCGGAACAATATCCTGGCCATTGCTCTTGCAATAAAGGAAGAGCAACCCGGTATTCCCACCATTATAGTCAGTAAAGATATTAACCTGCGGATCAAAGGCGATACCCTCGGGCTCAAGGTTGAAGATTACGAATCGGAGAAGGTGGATGTCGAAGAACTCTATCCCGGTTACTGCAGCAGTGTCGTGGATTCGGAAAAGATTGAAACATTGACCCGTGAAGGTGCGGTGGAGCTCGATGAGGAGTATTTTCCCAATGAGTATATCGCCTTGCATAACGAAAACATGTCGCTGAAGACCCTCGGCCGGTATGATGGGGCTCAGAAAAAAGTCGTACGGATTGATGCCCGAAGTCAGGGACATGTCTGGAGAATCGAACCCCGCAACCGGGAGCAGGTATTTGCCATGGATGCATTGCTCAACGACAGCATCCAATTGGTGACCCTGATCGGCAAGGCCGGCACCGGTAAAACACTGTTGGCTATCGCCTCCAGTCTCTATAAGACCGTGGATGAAAACAGCTTCAACCGGGTCCTCGTTTCGCGTCCCACCCAGCCCATGGGAAAGGACATCGGGTATCTCCCGGGTACGATCGAAGAAAAGCTGTTTCCATGGATGTATCCTATTGCCGACAACGTGGAGTTTCTGACTCGAAGTGAGGGCAAATCAAAACGCCATCTCAGAGGATTCAAGGAACTGACTGAGATGGGAATTCTGATTATCGAACCTCTGACCTATATCCGCGGACGGTCGATCCATAATCAATACCTGATTGTGGATGAAGCCCAGAATCTCACCCCCCATGAACTGAAAACTATCGTCACCCGTGTCGGTGACGGGACCAAAATCGTCGTGACCGGCGATCCCTATCAGATCGACAATCCCTATATCGATTCATCGAGCAACGGTCTGAGCTATATTGTGGAAAAGTTCAAGAAACAGGATATCGCCGCTCATGTCACCCTGACAAAGGGAGAGCGGTCGAAACTTTCGGAGCTGGCGGCGAATTTGTTGTGAGGGGGGAGAGGAATCCACGACCCTGTTACTCCATTTCTTCACCCCGCCATTTTCTCATCATTTCCATTCAAATTCGTCTACTTTGGGTTGTACCAGCCGGTGGGGGAGGCGGGAGTACCATTCGTCAAGATAGGCGCTGAGGTTGAACTGCTCCATTCCGGTGACCACAAAGAGTGAAGCGATCCGGCTGTAGCTGTCTTTGCCGTCGGGTACGGTAGATGAATACACCTGACCGACGATCCTGTCGTGGGCGGCTCCGGAAAGTATGTCTCCGGCGCCGGTAATCAGCGTATAGCTGTTTTCACCGGCTTTGATATTTTTGATAATATCACAATGAAGATCTTCGGCATGGGCTGCGAAGAGGGAGCGGTTACGATCCAGCAGCTCATTTCGCTCCAGGGAGGTGACCTCTTTGCCCTCAGTCCGGAGGACAAGAATGCCGGTGACAATCCGCTGAGGTGACAGGGCCCTGATCGCTTCATAGGTATCGGGCGTTAGTTCCAGGACAGTAAGTCCGTGATACCTGAGGACGGTAAAGGCGGCGATGAGATTATCGATATGAGGAGTGCGCGGACATGAGTCGTCACAAAGCCGTTCCCGGGCCCGGGAGTAATCATTGTGAAGATCGGCTTGCGAAATGGTGTCGTTAAATGCATGCATGATCTGTTCGAGATAGCGTAGGCATCCTGCAGAGTCCAGTGGCTGTACGTTTTTCAGCTTATATTCCTGGGCCAGACCGCTGGTAACCCGTTGTGATGAACCGGCGCAGCCGAGAAGCTGCAGCACAATGGTTACTGTTCCTGCAAGGTAAAAAAAACGTCTCATGGCTTCAAGGCAGAGAGGGGAGTGAGTCGGGAACGGTTGTTTTCACCGGCTCGAGTTCCTCTGTGGAAAATTCTTTGAACGTATCCACTGCAAACAGATCCGCGGTATCGGCAACAAAGACATACCGGAATTTGGCCGGATCAAGATATTTTTGCGCCACCCGTGTGACATCATCCAGCGTAATGCTTTTAATTTTATCGGGATAAACTTTAAAATGATCCGCTTCCCGGCCGTAATATTCACTCCAGGCATAGGTTTCAACGATGTCGTAGGGGGTTCTGAACATGGAGGGGAAGCCGTCGATAAGCACCTTTTTTGCATTTTCGAGTTCTTCCGGGGTAACCCCTTCCTTACGTATCTTCTCGACTTCAGCGAGCGAAAGGGCTGTCGCCCGGGCGGTGGAGGGTGTCTTTGTAAAGAATGAAATGTAGAAAGTCGAAGGATATGCGTAGTTTGCTTCAACAGTGGAGCGTATTGAATAGGTCAGTCCTTCATCGGAACGGATCTTTTTCCCCAGCCGGGAAGTAAATCCTCCTCCGCCCAGGATCAGATTGAGGACCGACAGAGGGTAATAATCGGGATGAGGACGCTTGATCAGCGGTATACCGATACGGACATAGGACTGATTGAGTTTTTTGTTTACGATAAGTGTTTTCTGTTCGGGAGCCGGCGTAATATCCTTTTCAAAGGAGAGCGGTTTGGATTCTCCAGCTTTGGGAAAGAGTGTGTTCAATCTGTTTTTCATCTGCTGTTTTTTAAACTTGCCTGCAGTAGCAAGGATGAAATTCTGAGTGCGGAAATATTTCTTATGAAAATCGACCAGGTCCTTACGGGTAACAGAAACGACACTCTCTTCGGTAGCGAGCCTGCTGTTTTCTTCACCGGGATAGAGGAGCTTATCGTAGGCTGCTGCAACAACGGGTTCGGGATTATTGAACCGGTGCCGGATCATTTGCCGGAAGAGTGCTTTTTCTTTATCCACCTTTTCCTGTTCGAACGCCGGATTGAAGAGAATTTCTTCCAGAATAGTCAAGGCTGTATCGGTGTGTTCAGATAAAAAGGAGCATTTGAACTCAAGTTGTGTTTCATGGAGAGAGAAATTGATATCGATCGCATACAGTTCGATAAGTTGATCGAGTGTATCAGCCGGAAAACGTCCGGTTCCACCGGTTCGCAACAGGCGCACCGCCAGATCGCCCATACCTTCCTTACCGGCAGGATCATCCAGCGAGCCGCAGGTGATAAAGCCAGTCATCTGTACCATGGGGACGGTAGGATCTTCGGCAATATACAGGCGAAGACCATTGTCGAGCGTTTCACGGTAAGGGGCACCCAGGGGAAGATCCCAATCCAGCGGAACATAGGAGATTTTTGATGGATGCTGAGGAAGCGATGCTTTACGCGCACCAACGCCGCTTGCTCCGGCGAGTATGCCTATACCTGCCAGGAGAGGAAGAAGAAAAATCTTTTTGTTATTTCTGCTCATTATCAGCTGTTTTTTCACTTTTTTGAGGTTTTAAAAGCATGCCGATGGTCGACAGGTCGGGTTTAAGGTAACGAGTAACAACCGGCGCGACCTGATCCGGTGAGATTTCGGCGATTTTGTCGGGATATTCTATCAGGTCTTCCCAGCTACCAATTCGTTCAAAGGCAGCCAGCAGGTCCGATAAGCCTTCGAGGCTGTTGATTTGCTTGACAAAGGACATTCGGATATTGTTTTTGTTCCGTTCCATCTCTTTCGGGATGGGCGGTTTCTCTGTAAGGCGCTCAATTTCTTCGATGATAATTTTCTCCACCTCGGCAGGATCGGTGGTATCTTTCAGCGTGGCCCATACATGAAAATATCCGTTATGAAGCTTGGTCCGGTTGGAAGCCCCTGCATTTGTGCAGAGCTTTTCTTTATCAACCAGCCGTTCATACAGCCGTCCGCTTCTTCCGGATAAAATACCTTCGACAACATCGAGAACATAGAGGTCCTGATTGGGATATCCCGGTGTATGAAAGAACATATCCATTTGTGGGGATGCGTTATCATGAAGGGTAAATCGTGTCTGGCCCACGGGGTCCGGTTCACGGGTAACCACATCTTCTTTAGGCTCCGCCGCCGGGGGGATATGTCCAAAATACCGTTTGATATCCTTGACTGCCTTTTCGGGCTCGATTTTGCCGACCAGCACGATGAGCGCATTGTCCGGGGTATAATATCTGGCCACATGCTCTCTGAGTTTTTCGCGGGTATAGGAACGAATATCAGACATCCAGCCGATAGTGGGAATTCGGTACGGGTGGGCTTTGTAAAAGAGTGCAAAGAGACGCTCATAATATTTTCCCGCAGGACGGTTTTCATACCGCATTCGCCGCTCTTCAGTAACAACATCACGCTCGCTGTAAAACTCTCTGAGCACCGGATTATTCATGCGGTCGGATTCGATCCAGTAGAAAAGGTCGACTTTATTTTCAGGGAGCGTTACAATGTAACCGGTCATGTCATCGCCGGTCCAGGCGTTCAGGTGGGTACCTCCATTATTCTTGTAGAGTTCCCAGATTTCATCCTTTTTCATGTATTTACGCTGTTTTTCGAGGAGTTCGAAAATCTGTTTCCGCAGTGCAATGATTTTTTCATCCGATTCACTGGCACCTTGCTCTCTCAATCGCTGGATTTTGGCATCCAGAGAATCGATTGTATTCATGATCGGCACCTCTTTTTTGTAGGATTTGGTTCCCAGTGTTCTGGTGCCTTTGAACATCATATGTTCGTACATATGAGAGAGTCCGGAGGTGCCGGGACCTTCATACATGGACCCGACGAAATAGTAGAGCCTGCAGGAGACAACCGCTACCTGGGTGTCGGGGACAACCATGATTTTCAGGCCGTTGGCCAGTGAGTCGTAGTGGACTGGGACAGATATGTTCGCTGCACCGGAAACAGCAGTGCAGAATGTGAGAAAAGCGATGATTTTAATTACTGTTCTCATTATGCCTTTTCTGAAATTGTCTTGATCACATTCTGATAACCGAGATGTGCCATAAGGTTATCGAGCATGACCAGAGCGGTGTAGTTTTCAGCCACCGGCCAGATCCGGGCGACGATGGTCGGGTCCCGTCGGGTTATGGCGGCCAGTTCTTTGTTTTCCAGGGTATATTTATCAATAGTATTCTGTTTTTTATCGATTGTAGGAGTCGGTTTGACCCCGAGGCGGGCGATGATTGTCTGTCCGGTGGAAACACCGCCGGTAATACCGCCAGCATTGTTGGATTCGAATACGACCTTGTCCTTTTCGGAATGCATCCGGTCGTTGCATTCATAGCCGGTCATATCTTTAACTTTTATCCCAGCGCCGATTTCAACGCTTTTTACTGCGCCGATACCGACCATTTTTCCGAGTTCGGCATCAAGTTTATCGAATACCGGCTCACCGAGTCCTGCCGGAACACCGGTCACCATGACTTCGACCAGGCCGCCGGCCGAATCGCCGGTTGCGGAAATCCTATTAACCGCATCGACCATCTCCTGTGCTGCTTTCAGATCGGGACAATTGAGTATCGGATGAACGTTATATTTCTCTTTTATCGCGTCAGGGTCGAAGGCGGGCGCTTTTGAGCGGATATCATCGATTTCATTCTCGATCTCTGCGAGGATCTTCATTTTTTCCAGAAATCGCATTTCCATGGTGATTCGTCCCTTTTCATAGACTTCCTGATAAAAGGGATCATAATCGCAGCGCATTTTTTTGTAGGATTCGGCTTTTTCCCTGATCGCGGTTTCGTCGATTTCAGGACAGGGAACACCGCCCATCTCTTTCACGTAGGAGAAGACCGATATACCATAGAGTGCCAGGATTTTTTTTGCAATTGCGCCGGCAGCGACAATGGTGGAAGTATACCGGCCGCTGAAAATTCCTGCACCGATAGCGTCGTCATCGGCACCGTATTTCATGAACGTGGCATAGGATGCGTGCCCCGGACGGGGAGTGCGATTGGTGTCCTGATATTGCTTGATATGAATGAAATGACGGTCGAGATTGGGTATCAGGATGCAGAGCGGGGTACCGTTGGTATGATTTTTATTACCGGCATTTTCAATGGTATCCGCAGCATTAAATCCTGAGTATATGACCGGAAGATCAGGTTCTTTTCGCGGGGATGAGAGCTCATCTGCGCCGGGCTTGCGTAAGAGGAGATCGCCATAGATCTCTTTTTCGGCCACAAGTATTCCCGGGGGAATTCCCTGAATTACCGCAGTAAGCCCTTCTTGATAAGAACCACCTGCAACAGTAACCTGCAAAAATCTGCCGAAATGACATCCGATCATTTTTTCTCCTTTTTTGAAGAGTACGATTCAATATGCAAAAAATGCTGGAGTAATTATATGGTGAGGTATAAAAATATTAAATGGAAGTTGTCCATGCAGATTTCGATAAGTGATTGGAAATTATGGCATAGAATGAAAAAACATATTTATAATATTATAAATTGGATTAAAGATGGTATTAACTTATTTTATTACAAATAATTACTTGAATTCGTTTCAGGAAAAGTCTTCAGTAACAGGGTGAAAAAACAGTAATTGCAAGCCTTTGCCACGATGTCAAATGAGTCACACGCCGATTTTCTAGGACGCACGCGCACTATTCGCAGCGCCGCCGCCAAAAGCGAGCATTGGGTCGCATGGATCCGTCTTATTCTCGGACTCTTTGCTTCCATGATGTTCACGATGGGATATTTTTTACGGAATACCGGTACTGCTGTATACGGTGTTCAAATGTTGACTGCTCTGGCGCTGATTCTCTATAGTTTCTATTACCTTTTTTATTACAGCCGCAGAGCATTACCCAAAAGCCCCGCTTTCATTTCGGTGCTTTTTGATGTAACGATTGTCACCTATGTCCTCTGGTCCTATTCTGTCGGCACATCATCGAGGATGCTGATTCAGAGTGCGCTTTTCGGGGCCTATTTCATTCCTATCGCCTTTGCCGCGCTTCACCATCAGATGCGGCTTTCCATCTTTGCCGGCAGTCTGGCCGCGGCCGAATACAGCCTTCTCTATTTTCTCTATTTATACCCGGCTATCAGCACCTCTCCCGACTGGACCTATGATTACTCGATTCGCATTTGCCTTCTTCTTATCGTCGCTATTTTAGGAGGAATTATATCCCGGAATAATTTCAAGGCGATCGAGAAAATGATCTCCTCGGAGACACGCTATCAGAATCTGGTTCACCGGCTGCCGGAGATGCTTTTTACACTGGATGTGAACGGGAATTTTCTCTGGGCAAACAAGGCATCCTTTACTCTGCTCGGAATTCCGGAAAAAGTACTCGAAGGCCGGAATATTCGCGACTTTCTTGTTGACAAAGAGAGTTTGAGGCTTCGCAGCGAAGGATTGCGCGGCACCTTCGAAATCAGAGATTTTGAAGGGGGAAGGAAATTCGTGGATTGCACTATCAGGCCCCTTCAGCTTACCGGAGACAAACAGCAGTGGGAAGGGCTGATGACCGATATCACCGACAAGGAATTGGCCATGTCGCAACGTGAAGAGATGGCGAACCGTCTTTTTCAGTACCAGAAAATGGAGTCCCTTGGAACGCTTGCAAGCGGAATGGCCCATGATTTCAATAATATTCTCCAGACAGTTAATGATCTGATCGGACGGGTAAAAGATAAGACCGGTGAAGCAGATACCCGGCAGCAGATGAACCTTGTCCTGGATACTCTGGAAGATGCTCGTTTTTTAACCTCCGAACTCCTTGCATTGGGAAGAAAGCGACCCCTGGATTATGATTCGATCAATGTCCGGAGCTTTTTCGAAAAATGCCTTCCATTGTTCCGCAAGCAGCTTGGTGATAATTACGAAGTAATTGTTGAGATGACCGACGAGCAGCTCTGGATCCAAGGTGATGAAAATTATCTTCGGCGGATATTCCAGAATCTTATCGGCAACTCTCGTGATGCCATGCCGGGTGGAGGTCAGATTTTTATTGAATGTTTCGCCACCCGGGTTGAAGGCGCCGCCGATACCGTTGTAATTCGCTTCTCCGATACCGGTTGTGGTATTCCTCCTGAGATTTTGGAGAATATATTCGATCCATTCTTTACCACAAAAAAAGCCGGAAAGGGGACCGGTCTTGGTCTGGCGCTGGTGAAACGAATCGTTTCGTTGCATAAAGGTGTTGTCACTATTGAAAAAACCGATAGTCAAGGCACGACATTTCGGATGGAGTTTCCTGAAAGTGAAAAAGAAGACACCGATCTTGATACCAAGCATATTATGGTAAACCGTCTCTCATCTCGTATTCTTCTCCTTGAAGATGACGCCAAGATCCGTGATATCCTGAAAATTTTCATCAAAGGACTCGGCTATCCCTATTGCGAAGCTTCGAATCAGGAAGAGACGCTTGCAGCATTAAAGCGGCATAAAGATGACTGTGATGTTGTTATTATGGATTGGAAGCTCGGTACCGATGACCCTCATAAACTGATCGGAAATATGCGAAAGATCAAACCCGACCTTGCGGTAATTGTCGTTTCCGGTTATCCTCCTCCCAAGCAAAAGACCCTCAATGCCCTCGGTATCCGCAAATGGTTTACCAAACCCTACGACAAAAACATGCTGGATCTTGAGATTCAGAAAGCGCTCTATAAAATGGGGAAATCGAGACAGTAGGGATCGGGGGAGGAGATGAAAAGCGATTTGAGACAACGATTTGAGAGGTTGGGGTTAAGCAACGGCAGTGACTTCTGACTTTCACCCACTCCTTCGTTCAGGCAACATGAAATTCTTTACGATATTTATAGGGTGTTGTATGGTGGAATTTCTGGAAATATTTCTCCATTTCATGAACGCCGGCAAAACCGCTTGAGTTGGCAATGAAGGCTTCACTTGAGTGGGAGGATCTCAGTCGTTCACGGGCGATTTCGGTCCGCAGGTGCATGATATAATCATGAAATGGCATGCCGGAATATTTTTTAACAATCTGTTTAACTTTTGACGTGGAAAGCTCAACAGAAGATGCAACAAGGGCTGGAGTGAGATTTTTATCGGTTATCGTTTCGTTGATAACAGTCTGAATCTTGTCCAGTTGAGTTTTTTCTTCTTCACCGGCTTCAAATTTTGTAACCGTATTCTGCTTACTTTTGAATGATCTGCTTATCCAGGCCAGGGCGAATGTCAGGCCAAGACCGAGCAGAAAGGGAACGATCAGCCTTACCGCCCAGTGATGGTAGAGGGGAAGCGGTTTCAACTGCAGCGTGTTCCAGAGAATCGGGGCATACCGGTCGAGTCCCTGAGCATCGGCCCAGGAGAGGGTTATCAGACTGTCGGTATTATCAAATCCCTTAATTATAAGATTGCAGCCGAGAGACTCCGGAATACTTGTGCCGAGCGCATGGAGTGGAATGGAGGCGTTGACGGTAAATCCTTTGAAATCGATTTTTTTCAGGGTATAGGTACCGGTATGGGGCTCCTGCCGTTTTTTCAGGGTAAACTGATCTTTGACATTGATTTCGGGCATGTACATGGTGCGCAATGCTTTTCCTTCAAGGGGGATGGTAAGCACATAGTCATCCGATGAAGGGTAAGGGAGACGTCGCAGGGTGTGATCGATCAGGATTTCTACCCCTGCCTTTTTCATTTTTTCAGGGGACATAGAGGAATGAAAGGCCGGGTTGACAACCCGAATGTCAAAATTCAGATTTTCTTTGTTCCAGCTGAGAAAGGTTTTGGCCGATATCAGCTGGTTATCCTTTCCGGTGATATTGATTCCTTTTTTCAGCAGGCCGGTTTTGCCTGCAGGATGAAAGGGGATCTCCATGGTATCTGTAGAGAATCTGTTGTGGATGAGAAAAATGCCTTCATGAAAAGAATAGATTTTTGTACCGTTTCTCAGCAGGGCTTCACAGTAAAAGCTCAGGCCGTCGACTAACTGATTGGGGACTGAATCGGTTTGCCAGATCAGCTTGTAAGGCGGTCGGGTAAGGTGTCCGATATCGGTAACAATTTTTCGGGGAGGCTTATGAGAAGCATATCGGGCTTTTATGGTCAGGGATTTCACATAATCACAGGTTTCAATGGAAAGGGTGCAGGAGGTTCCGGCAATGATACGTCCCGCTTTAGGGCTGATAAAATCGATACACCCGGTATCGAGTGCCGGTTGATCAGAGACATTCTGAGCCGGTATCCGGGTAATAATTACGAGGAGGCTGATAAATAAAAAATACAGGTGCTTCGAGGCCATAATCACATTCCGGCAGCGCCTTTGATACAAAAGACGTACCTGAAGATATGGAGGATATAATGGGCGCAGCTGGACTCGAACCAGCGGTCTCCGCGATGTGAACGCGGCGCTCTAACCAACTGAGCCATGCGCCCGTACGTTATTTTTGTTGAACCGGATCACAAAGGCTCTTTTAATATAAAATACAATTTGTTACAGAGTAAATCGTATTTTTTAAGGATTTATTGTGGAAATTTCTATAAATTGATGTTTATTTTATTTTCTCAAGAGGTTATATTATATAACCATGAAAAAACTCGCATTCACTGGTTTTATAATATCTGCGCTCATTTTTTCTTCGGTTACTGCCGGTTCAGGCGATAATTACTACTCCAACAGCAACCGGGCCGTTTTCACCAGTCCGAAATCGGCAGCTCTCGCCGGGGCCGATCAAACATTCAATCAGGATGCTGCTCCCGAAGGCAACCCCGCCAATTTGGGGCTTTATCCCATTAATGAAGTTTCATTCGCCTTTGCTGATTTCTATTCCGATGTGTTCAATACCTTTTTTCTTTCCTATACCGGCAGGCTGAACGACCACTCGGGATTCGGCGTTTCATTGAATTACCTCTATGTGCCGGGTATCCCTATATACGACAATCTTGAGCTGAACAGTTTCGACGATCCAATCTATGATCCCGACAAAATCGATTACTCATCATCATCGGAAATAATGTTTCGTGCCGGATACGGTCATTCGTTTCAGGTGAAAAAAAATATGCTCCTTGGCGTAGGCGCCACGCTCAATGCACTGAGAAGAAACTTGCTCGGTTATACGGGTTACGGCATAGGGGTGGATGCTGCAGCGACATTTGAATTGACATCCGTCGGCCTGCGGGCTGCCCTGGTAGCACACAATATTTCCACGAATTATATCTACTGGAACGAAGATTACTATGATCTGGCCCTGCCTCAGGTGAGGGTAGGCATTGGATGGGAAAAAGAGATACCCTATATTTACGGTCGCCTTCAGGTTAATTACTATACCCCCGATTTTCTCGGGAATGAAGGAGTCAATTCGCTCGCGCGGGATGATTCGGTTAAGGTGCCCGATAAAATAAGACTTTCCAACCCAGATGAAATACCGTCATTTATATTTCATGGTAACCTGGGCGTGGAATATCTGATCAGAAACAGGGTCGCAATCCGATTCGGTTCGGAAGCGATAAATATTTTAGAAACCTCCCGCTTCACCTTTGGCGGGGGAGTATATATAATAGAAGAGAGACTCGCCCTGGATTTTGCATATCTCTTTCATGAGCTTGCCGGCACCTACCAGGTAGGTGGACGGTTTCGTTGGTAGAAAGAGCTTCCGCCTGTTTTTCGGGCAAACAGCATTTGGCGACGGATGGGTAAAGCAGACGAACATTTAATTCTCATTGCCGACGACGACAAGTCTTTATGTACTGTTGTATCCGATTATTTATCGACATGCGGCTATACTACTGCGGTTGCCTATGACGGCCGTCAGGCGCTGGAGTTGTATTTTGAATTGAAACCGCATCTGGCGATTATCGATATTCGAATGCCCGAGATGGACGGTGTCCAGTTCCTGGGAGAAATCCGTAAGAATTCATCGACGATACCGGTTATTATTACCACCGGCTATCCGGAGGTGGAAAGCGCTATCAAGACGCTCAGAAACGGTGCTTTCGACTATATCGTTAAGCCGCTTCAAATGGAACTGCTGGAGCAGAAAATCGAGCAGGCCTTTGCAACCACAGAACTCTCTCAGGAAAATGCTCTGCTCAACGAACTCGCAAATCTTCACGATATCACCAGCAAATTATCAAATACTCACGATCTTCCCCGCCTTTTAGAGGATACGCTCGAGTGTTGTCTTGATGTTTCGAAGGCCCGAAGTGGCTCGATCCAGCTGATCGATAAATCGAACCGGGAGCTGTTTATTGCCCGGCAGAAGGGGGTGCGGGCTCCCTTGAAGAGATCATCACTTGGTGATGCAGGAGAATGGCCGGTTTCGAAGTGGGTGGTTTCCAATGGAAAGGCGCTGCTGATAACTGATAAGGAAACATATCCCGAAGTAAATATTCCTCTCTCCCGGAAAGAAATCGGTTCATCCATATCGGTTCCCCTTAAGGTTGAAGATGAAACAATCGGTGTCGTGAATCTGAACCGTCCGGTGGGGGAAGAATCCTTTACCATGCTTCATTTGAATACGATCGAGGTGCTGGCTGCTCAGGCCGGGATTGCTATCAACAACGCCAATCTGTATACATCGGTCCACCAGAAACTCGATGAACTTTCGCTGATCAGCAATTATTCCGAGCGGTTGATGGGACTTGTTGAAAAGGACAGGATTATCACCTGCCTTTTTGAGACAATCAAAGAAAATTTTCAAATTGATATTATCGGATATCTCACCACGTACAAACGGACCTATCGCCTGATGTACTGGTCTCGCGGGCTTGCATCTGACAGTCAGGTGAATGAAATGTGCGAGCGGGTGGTTTCCGAATACAATGCCGTCAGTAATGCCTTGGTGGTAAGCAAACGGGTAGGAATGGTCCCCTTGAATTTATCCGGAACCCCGGATTCGCCGCTGCCGCTTTCTTTCGCTTTTACCCATATTGCGCCGATTGCGATAGAAAAAATCGATTACGGAATTCTCTATTTTGCGGCAAAAAACCAGTTGGAGAGCGAAGTCGAGAAGCTTTCGCTGCTGTGCAGTTTAGTTAATCAGACGCGGATTGCTTTGACAAATGCAAAGCTTTACGGTGATATGAAAGAGAATTATATCCGGACCATAAAAGCCTTGGCCATAGCGGTCGATGCAAAGGATACCTACACGCACGGCCATTCCGAAAACGTCATGAATATCGCGGAGGAAATTGCCCTCGAACTGGCTCTTGATGCTACTATAATCGGAATTATCAGAGACGGCGGACTGTTGCATGATATCGGGAAGATCGGTGTTCCCGGCTATATTCTCAATAAGCCGGGCTCGCTTACCTACGATGAATTCAACGGTGTTATGAAGACCCATGCCTCCCTGGGAGCAAATATCGTCAAGGATGTCCCTTTTCTCCGTGATCTCTACAAATTAATTTTATATCATCATGAAAACTTTGATGGAAGCGGTTATCCCGACGGCCTGAAAGGTGAGGCCATTCCTGTTGGAGCCCGAATTCTGCATGTTGCCGATGCTTTTGAAGCGATGACCTCGAATCGCCCCTACCGTAACAGTCTCGGAAGAAAAGAGGCTTTTCGCCGATTGAAAAAGGAGCGGGGAAAACAGTTCGATCCTTTGATCGTTGACGCTTTCTTTCGTATTGCACTCAGAAAAGGGTGGCTTGAGGATAACGAGTAATATTAATCGATAAGGAACAGTTATGAAAAAATCTGCAGTGGTTGTTTGTATTCTACTTTTTATTGTGGGATGTTCGAAAAAGGATTCTTCCGAACTTAAAAGAGGTGTTTTCTCGATCAACGGGGAATGGATTAAAAAAGAGGAGATCCACCAGGTGGGCGAATTTTTACGGAATGATATGAACCGCCTTTTTCCCGGCCGCATTTTCGAAGGGGCGTCTGATAATATGAAAAAGCAGGCGGCTCATCATATCGCATCGCAGAAACTCCTGCTTGCCGAAGCAAAAAAGAAAAATTACCCGATCGATACTGCAGAACTCAGGAAGAATGTTGCGGCAATAAAAGGCGGGTTTGACGATCAAAAGACTTTTGAAGAAGAACTTGCCAAATGGGGACAAACCGAAAAAGATCTGTACGACCAGGTGTCCTACGGCATTATGCTCGATTCTCTGATGCGTGAGCTGTTTCAGAATATTGATCCGGTTTCCGATGAAGAGTGCAGGCAGTTCTATGAAGAAAATAAAGATAAGTTTAAGGGAAGGAAAAAGACGAAGGTTTCTCAAATCGTTATACTTTCCGGCAAGGATACCACCGAATCGGCAGAGACGGCGCTTAAATCGAAAGCTCAGGAGATTGTGACCAAACTGAAAGCGGGTGAAGACTTTGCCGCGTGTGCGCGGAAATATTCTCAGGGGCCTGCGGCCCGGGACGGCGGAGATATGGGCTGGTTTGAGACCGGTGATTTGAGAAAAGAATTCGAAGAGGCCCTTGCTTCCCTTAAGCCGGGACAGATCAGTCCGGTTGTTGAAACCGGTATGGGGTATCATATTCTGAAAAAGATCGATGAAAAGGCGCTTGCACCCGAATCGCTCGATCAGGTGAAAAAGCAGATTGTCATGCTCCTTGAGGTGAAAAAGAAAAATGAATTTCTTATGGAATATGTTGACGGCCTGATGCAATCGGCGGATATCCATTTTACCGATTCGGCCTATTCATTTCCTCCGGATGCACAATTCGGTTCACTTCCCGCACAGATTCCAAATCAATAATCGGAACTCCGGTTGCCGGTTTTATTCCCTTCCCGGTCGTACTCTTTATAGAGAGGCGAAAGGGGGGAGATATCAATGGATAAGCATCGAAAAAAACTGATTTGCCATGCAGTAAAGAAATACAAAAAGATATTTCCCTGCGCTGAGAAGAAAGGGTTTGAGGAGTGTTTTACCTCAAGAGGCGATTCACTGGTTTTTTGGTTCAATACCCCGGACCATAGTACCCACGTAGTCAAAGCCGAGACTGCAAAGGTGGAAAAATTATAGTTTGCCTTCGCCGGTGTTCTCGAGTATTTCGGAAATTATTGCGGCAAGTTCGCCTTTTCGAAAGGGCTTTTGAATAAATCCTTTTGCCCCTTGTTCGATTATCTTCCGGGCTTCGGATTCCATGCTGTACCCGGATGAAACAAGGACCTGCAGATCGGGATTCATCTCACGAAGTTTTACAAAGGTTTCGTGCCCCTCCATTTTCGGCATTATGACATCGAGGATAACGAGGTCGATGCTTTGCGGGTTATTCCGGTACCACTCAACGGCCTCCAGACCATTGGTACACACCGATACGGTGTATCCTAATTTTTCCAGCATCTTTGCGGTGACCTCCCGGATTAATTCCTCGTCTTCAACAAGAAGAATATGAGCATTTCCGGAAGTGGCGATATTTTCCATGCTGCTTTGAGATATTTTTTCGTTCTTTTCCGGGGCCGGAGGTAAATAGACTGAAAAGGTACTTCCCTGATTCGGTTCACTTTCCACGGTAATGGCACCATTATGACTTTTAACCGTTCCGAATACCGCGGCAAGGCCCATCCCGGTACCTTTGCCCCGTTCTTTTGTTGTATAAAAGGGTTCGAAGATCCTGTTTTTTACCTTTTCATCCATTCCGGTTCCGGTATCGACAACCCGTATCGTTATATATATTCCGGGTTTGATCTCATAGGGCTGAGCATCACAATAGGTTTCATCCAGAGTAACGGTATCGGTAGCAAAGGTGAGGATACCGCCTTCAGGCATGGCGTCCCGGGCATTGAGACCGAGATTGAGTACGGCGTTCTGGAGCTGGGTGGGATCGCCCATGACTATTGGAGAGGTTGCATTCAACTCCTGATGAACCTCGATTTTTTTATGGATACTGTGTTTGAGAAGGTTGACAACTTCGAATATTATCCGGTGCATGTCGACCGCGGTATTAATATACTTCCCCTTGCGAGAGAAGGCCAGGAGCTGGGAGGTGAGATCGGCGGCCCGTTTTACACTTAAGATGATATTGTCGGCATACCGAGCGCAGTGATAATTATTGGCCGCTTCTTCACGAAGCATTTCGGCATACCCGAGAATGCCTGAGAGTTGATTGTTAAAATCGTGAGCAATACCACCTGCCAGTTGGCCGACCGCCTGCATTTTTTCTGATTGACGGAGTTGTGTTTCCATGGCTTTCCGCTCGGTAGTGTCTTTTGCTATTATTACAAAACCGATCTCCTTTCCCGTACTGTCCCTGAAAACACTTGCAGAAACTTCTGCCGGAAAGACTTCGCCGTCTTTTCTGCGTACGGAGTAGTATCTGTTTTTTACCAGGCCTTTTTCCAAAATTTCATTCATCATGCTGCGGACCGCGGCAAGATCATTTTCATCAACGATCGAGATGGCGTCTTTTCCAATGATTCCTTCCTTCTTTTCGTAACCGAGCAGGTCGAGGGCCGCATGATTGCAATCGATAATTGTGGGGTTCAGGTCCATTACGGTTATGGCGTCGGGTGATGATTCCAGGATACTTCTCAGCTTTTCTTCACTTTCCAGAATGGCAATCCGGCCCTTTTCCCGGTCGGTAATATCCCTTGCGATACCCCACATGTACCGGGGGTTGCCCTGGTTGTCAAAAAAAGCATAAGCCTGAAGTTCGACCGGGAATGTGGTACCGTCTTTGCGTATATATTCTTTTTCGTAGAGCCCGGAGTATCCTTCTTTGAGCAGCTGTTTTTCCCATATCTCATGCTGTTCCCAGGCGCGCCATTTTTCCGGTGTGATGTCATAAAAATCATTTTTTCGCACAAGTTCTTCGAGTGTATAGCCCAGCATACGGCAGAATGCCGGGTTTGCGTCGATAAACCGCCCCCGGGGATCGACTACCACAAAGCCGTCTCTGCTGCTGTCAAAGAGTTCGCGATACCGCCGTTCGCTTTCAAACAGGGCGGTTTGTGCTTTTTTCCGTTCGGTAATGTCTCGTACATATTCGATGACGCCGGTTACTGTTCCCTCGGCATTTTTCAGAGGAAAGGCGCTCAGGCCCATCCACCCCACGGGGTTTTTCTTCGATGGATAGGGGACTTCTGCGTTCCGGGGTTTGCCCGATTCTATGGCGGCAAGCGTAGGGCAGTCGGGGCAGGGGGTGCTTCGCTGCTGATAAACCGCATAACACTTTTTCCCGGCAAGGGGAGTCCCATGGGCATAGTTCTTTTCCATCCATTCGTTAACCCGGATAATGTTCAGCTCGGTGTCGAGGATACTGATACCGTTCTGTATCGCCTCAAAGACATTGGAAAGGAAGGTTTCGCCCTCAAAAAGTTCTCTGTTTTTGATCTGGAGTTCTTCGTTGAGTGCCATGAGTTCTTCATTGCTCGATTCGAGTTCTTCCTTGGCGGCTTCCATCTCTTCATTAACACTCTGGAGTTCTTCGTTGGTTGAAAGCACTTCTTCATTTGCCGCCCACAGCTCCTGATTGACCTCATCTTTTTCTTGGATGATCGAATGGAGATGATGTTTTGTTTTCCGGAGTTCATGATGCAGGCGTTTGGTATCGTTTACATCGCGCTGTTCATCCGTACCGTTCCGGAGAGTGATCTCCGGTTCAGGCGGTGTTTTGGGATCTTCAAAGAGGACCAAAAAGCACGGTTCACCGGTTGAAGAGTCGTTCAGGGGCAGGACCGACAGGGCAACATAGAAGTATTTATCGTTATATTTGAAACGCACCTCGTCTTTGCGTACCCGGTTTTTTTTCTTTTTTGCTTCTTCAATTGCCACGGAAATATCGGGCATCAGTCCTTCACGGGCCATTCTGGAGAGTTTCAAGCTTGCTTCACCGTGGGCTGGCTCCAGGTATTTTGAGGTATGCCCGCGAAACTGGCGTATATTAAAGGCGCTGTCGACCAGGACACCGGCGGGGCCGTAGGCGTCCAGAAGGATTCGGTCGACCTGCTCTCCGATATCGGAATTTTTCGGATTCCCGAAGGGGGCAGACGGTATTATTTCACCTGTAGGTCCGGACTTGACGGATGTGCTCTGAAAATGGAAGCGGTACGCCGGCCGCGCGGCAGCGGTGCGTTTAACATAGAGGTTGATTGAATGGTCTATCCGGCCAAAGAGGTTGGAATGTTTTTCCATTGTTTCGGATGAGCCCAAAAGCAGAAATCCGCCGGGATTCAGGGCAAAATGAAAGAGTGGTATGACCTTTTCCTGTAACGCGGCGTCGAAATAGATAAGCACATTACGGCAACTGATAAAATCGATTCGGGGGAACGGTGGATCTTTGGTGATATCCTGGACGGCAAAAACGCACATCTCCCGGATATAGCCGGCTACTTTGTATCCCTGATCGGTTTTTTCAAAGAAACGCTCGAGCCGCTCGGGTGAGACCTGATCGGCTATTTTTTTCGGATACAGGCCCTGCCGCGCTTTGTTGATATGCCGTTCCACAAGATCGGTGCCGAAGAGCTGTACCGGGAGCCTGGTTATGCTTTTTTCAAAAAATTCGTACAGACAAATGGCGATGGAATAGACCTCTTCACCGGTAGAGCAGCCGGGGACCCAGACCCTGATCGGCGACTTGGCCGGACGGTCCTTTACCAGAGCTTTACACACTTTTTGCTTCAGGATCTCAAAAACCCCGGAATCGCGGAAAAATTCGGTAAAGGAGAGAAGGAGGTCTTCGTAGAGCAGTTCGATTTCACGATGATTGCTTTTAAGAAATTGGCAATATTCCGCAACAGTGTCTTGTTTTCCTAACGACATGCGCCGGGATAAGCGGCGGAGGACTGTCGTATGACGGTAGTGAGAAAAATCGACACGGTACGTTTTGTGAAGAAGAACCAGGATATCATCCAGCGCTTTTTTTTCTCTTTCCGAATGAAGCTCCGGTATAGTGGTGGTCTGATCCGTTTCTTCGGGATCAGGAGGGTGAATTCCATTTTTCTTGTTTTCGGCCGGCCCGTTTTTTCGTTTTTTTTGTGCCACAGGTTTGTTCCCATCTAAAAAGCATGAAAAATCGCTTCCAGCCGATGTTTAGATATTAAAGAGCGCTATGCCGGAGGGCGAAATGTCTCAGCCCATTTTACTGGTTGACATACAAATGTATCTCCTTTTGCCTAATACAAATCTAATTAATCGCACGGGGGCTAACAAAGCAATTTTTCGAAAAATTGGGAAGAAGTCAATCATTCTCATGATCGACGAGGTATGGGGCCCGGAGTCGTCGGATCGACCAGGGTATATGATCAGCCTGGAGAATCAAACCGTTTGGTGTTGGGGATTTCCAGAACAAAATCGGCGCCGAAGGCCTGGGAAGGGGTGAGTGCGCCGGTAATGGATCCTTCCAGCACTTTCTCCACCGACCTGACCGAGGCCAGGGCCGTAAACCGGTAGCCTTCAACGGTGATCAACCATGCTTCCTCCGAATCGCCCTTTTCGTTTCGGACCCACACCCGAATATGGGAGTGTCCTTCCCTGCGCTCGCGCTCGCCGGGGCCGGTGACATGATTTTTAACATAATTCATAACCCGGGAACGGATAAACCGGTTTTTCAGCGAGATGAAAACAAGTTTGCGAACAAAGGCGTTCATCGAAAAGAGCTTGCCTTTCAGGGCTGCATAGATCTCGATATTCGGGATTCCTGTGGAGTGATAGGCGGTCGAGAGATCGCCCCAGGTGATAGGAAAAACCGTGGCTGAATGGCCGGGAAACTCGACCGTTTTACCCCTGGCCGCAAGTCCTTTATTGATGAGATGGCGGTTTTTGCGCACCAGAATACCACGGGATATATGCTCGAGCATGGTGAGGAGTGTTCCCCGGCTGAAACCGCCGCCCAGGCCTTCAAAGTCAATTTCCAGCTCGGTGGCGTCGGGAAGCTTGTCGGCTGTATACTTTGCCAGACAGTCGGTGGGAACCACATCAAAACCGACCCCTGAAACAAAAGCGATACCTCTCTTTTTTGCCCGGTGGTGGTAGGAGTGGACCCGCTCAAAAACCGGGATTTCACCGGTGATATCAACATAATGGGTCTTTGTTTTCAGGCAGGCCGATACAATGGGAAAGGCCGTATGAACAAAGGGGCCTGCGGCATTACAGACCAAAGAGACATTCTCCAGGGCCGGCTCAATTGCTTCAGGGCCGGAAGCGGTATCGAATATACGCTGCTCGAGTTTGTATTGCTGCGCAAGGGATGCGATGCGCTCTTGGGATCGTCCGGCAAGAATCGGCTGATGCCCCCGCTCAAGTGCTTCATTGATAATAAGTTTGCCCGAATAGCCGTTTGCTCCGTAAAGTAACCAGTTCTTGCTCATATTCTGCGCTCCCTTCAGGCAGGTGGGTGACGGTGAAAGAGTAATATAAAAGGTGGAGACCTGGAGAGGGGAATGACTTTGGAGGTATGCAATCGGGTCCTTGACTCGGAATGTTATAAGACTTATATTATTTACAATGTTTATAAATTATGTGAACAATGCGCTATGGCTTTCAAAGCCAGGTGGGTAAAAGCACCGCAGGTGGTGACGATTTATATTTATCAATCACTCGAAAAGGGAAGTAATATATGACAGAGAAAAAGTATCATTTGGAAACCCTGGCACTTCATGCCGGGCAGGAACCCGACCAGACCACTCTCTCCCGGGGAGTGCCGATCTATCGGACCAGCTCCTATCTTTTCAGGAATACCGAACATGCCGCAAATCTGTTTGCCCTGAAAGAGTTGGGCAATATCTATACCCGTCTGATGAATCCCACGCAGAATATTCTGGAGTTGCGTGTTGCGGCCCTCGAGGGGGGTGTGGCCGGTCTGGCCCTTGCTTCGGGAACGTCGGCGATATTTTATTCCATCATAAATCTCTGTAAGGCGGGTGATGAAATCGTCTCGGCGAATAACCTGTATGGTGGAACCTACACCATGTTCGATACGATTCTTCCGCAGTTTGATATCACCACAAAATTTGTACCCCATGACAAGCCGGAAGAATTCGAGAAGGCGATTACCGACAAGACCAGGGCACTCTATTTCGAGACTATCGGTAATCCGGTACTCGGTGTTGCGGACATCGAGATGATAGCGAAAATCGCACAGAAACATCACCTGCCCCTGATCGTGGATTCGACCTTTTCCACACCCGCGCTTCTCAAACCGATCGATTACGGTGCAAATATCGTGGTCCATTCGCTGACCAAATGGCTTGGCGGGCATGGTGCGGGAATCGGCGGCATTGTCGTTGATGCCGGCAATTTTGACTGGACCGATCCGAAATATTCTCTTTACAATGAACCTGATCCCGGTTATCACGGGATCCGGTATGCCCATGATCTTGGGGAAGAGTTGAATCCACTTGCCTTTATCCTCAGGATGCGGCTGGTCCCGTTGCGCAATCTTGGCGCGTGCATTTCCCCGGATAATGCATGGATGTTTCTTCAGGGGATCGAAACGCTTCCACTCAGGATGGAACGTCACTGTGAAAATGCCCTCACCGTTGCGGAGTTCCTGAAAGGACACCCGAATGTGGGGTGGGTGCGGTATCCCGGACTGCCTGATGATCCATCGTACGCCATGGCACGGAAATATCTTCCCCGGGGTTGCGGCGGTATGGTTGTATTTGGAATCAAGGGGGGATATGACGCCGCGGTACGGTGTATCGATTCGATAGAACTCTTTTCTCATCTTGCCAATGTTGGTGATGCAAAGAGTCTGATACTCCACCCGGCAAGTACTTCTCACGGACAGTTGAGTGAAGAGCAGCAGGCGGCAAGCGGATTGGCTCCCGATCTGATACGGTTGTCGATTGGGCTGGAGCATATCGACGATATCATTGCAGCCCTGGATGAGGCGTTGACGAAAGCATGTTAAACGGAAGATGTGGAGAGATGGATCAGTGACTAAAAAAGTGATGGTCGCCATGAGCGGCGGGGTCGATTCGTCGGTTGCCGCGGCCCTTTTAAAAAAAGAGGGATACAGCATTACGGGCATTACCATGTGTCTGGGAGTTAAGCAGGGCGATGATGAGACGCCGTCATGCTGCGGTCCCCAGGCGGTCAGTGATGCTCGCCGGGTTTGCGATATGCTCGATATCCCCCATTACGTGATGGACTTTTCGGAGGCCCTTGAAAAGCATGTCATACAGAATTTTATTGATGAGTATGCTGCGGGGAGGACTCCGAATCCCTGTGTGCGGTGTAACCGGTATTTGAAATTCGACATACTGTTGCGTAAGGCGCAGGCTTTGGGGTTTGATTATTTTTCCACCGGCCACTACGCCGGGGTGAGTGATTATAATGGCGACCTGGTTCTCTCACGCCCTCAGGATACAACCAAAGACCAGACCTATTTTCTCTATGCCGTTAAAAAAGAGGCGCTTCCACGGTTACTCTTTCCCCTTGCCTCACTGGATAAAGCGACGGTACGGTCACTGGCCCGGGATGAGGGGCTTCCGGTATCGGACAAAGAAGAGAGTCAGGATATCTGTTTTGTCACCGGCACAAGCTACCGGGAAATAACCGGCCGGATGCTGCAGACTACCGGGAATATTGTCGATTGCCGGGGGACCGTTCTGGGAAAACACCGGGGTATCGGCAACTATACGGTAGGACAGCGCAAGGGGCTTGGTATCGCAACCGGAACGCCGCTTTACGTAGTAAAAATCGACCCGCAAAAAAATGCGGTGATTGTGGGATCAAAGGATGATCTTGGGGCAAGAAAACTTGTGGCACGGGACCTCAATCTCTTTACCGAAAAGATTCCCCCCAAACTTGCCGCAAAGATTCGCTACGCTCATAAGGCTGCATCATGTGAACTGACAGGTCACAAGGGAGATATGACAGTGACTTTCGATATGCCGCAGGAGGCGATCACTCCCGGTCAGTCGATCGTTTTTTATGATGGAAATTGTATGCTCGGTGGGGGTATTATCGATAAGGTCATCCCCTGAAAAACAAGTGAAATAACCGTTCTTTCAAAAGAACCATATTAGAATCATTTATATTGTTTATTCATTCTTTCTAAGAAGGAGCAAGTCATGGCATCGATTAAAGGAACCAAGACCGAAAAGAATCTTCTGAAATCATTTGCCGGCGAATCGCAGGCACGAAACCGGTATACGCTGTTTGCAAGCGCTGCGGCCAAGGAAGGGTATTCTCAGATCAGTAATATTTTTCTGGAAACAGCAGAAAATGAACGGGTCCATGCAAAGGAGATGTTCAAGTTTCTGGAAGGCGGTCCGGTTGAAATTACCGCAGCCTATCCTGCCGGGAAAATCGGGACCACCGAAGAGAATCTTGCTGCAGCCGCGGCAGGAGAAAATGAAGAATATTCCCAGCTCTATCCCTCCTTTGCCGAAACGGCAAAACAGGAAGGTTTCGATAATGTCGCGTCGGTCTACAAACTTATTATCAACGTGGAGATGTGGCATGAAAAGCGGTATCTCGAACTATTCGAAAATGTGAAAAACGGTTCGATATTTAAAAAAAGCGCTCCAACTCAATGGATCTGTCAGAAGTGCGGCCATATTCATGAAGGGCCTGACGCTCCGAAAAAGTGTCCTCTCTGCAGACATCCTCAGGGGTATTTCGAAGTAGTCAATAAAAACTGGTAGTTGAAAAGCACGGATGTTTTTTATCAAATAAAAATGGAGGTTTCCAATGAAAAAGTATGTCTGTAATGCCTGTGGTTATGTGTATGATCCTGAAATCGGCGATCCTGACAATGGTATTGACGCCGGGACCGCGTTTGAAAATCTTCCGGACGACTGGACCTGCCCGGAATGTGGTGTTGACAAGAGTGAGTTTTCGCCGCAGGAGTAAGGGATAAGCACATTGAACGCTGATGAGGCCAATGAGCTGATCGCCGCTGACTTTGTATTACCCATTCGTGACAGTATCCGAAAAAAACGGACTAATGGAGTGGTGGAGAAATAAATTTCGGATCGTGGATTTATGCCCGATAATCCACCACTCCAATACACTTCGTCCCGCTATAGCGTAATCAGTGTTTTAGAACAGCGTATCGACTTTCAACTTTCGACTTTCTATTATGCCGAAAAATATCGCCATTGTCGTTCTTGGTGCATCGGGTGATCTTGCAAAACGCAAGCTTATTCCCGCGCTTTCCCGGCTTTACGAGAAAAATGAGATCGATAATTGCACGGCAATCATTGGCAGTGGGCGGTCTGAATTTGATGATACGTCTTTTCGCAATCGCTTTGATATTTCCCCTGAGTTTGCCCGGCTTCTCAGTTATCACCGGGGAATGAAGGGGCTGAAAGAGTATATCGAAAAAAAGGGGAATTTTTCCCGGATAATCTTTTTCATGGCCATCCCTCCGGTGGCCTATGCCTCGACTGCTGAAGAACTCGCCGCCGAGGGGTTCGGTCCGAACTCATACCTTATTATCGAAAAGCCCTTTGGATACGATTATCAGTCGGCGCATACCCTCAACCACCGGCTGGCCCGGCATTTCGATGAAACGCATATTTTCAGGATCGACCACTACCTTGCCAAGGAAGCGGTTCAGAATATTCTCGTATTCAGATTTGCCAATTCTCTTTTTTACCCGGTATGGAACAGCAAGTATATCGATTCGATTCAGATTCAGGCATTTGAGACACTTGGCGTTGAAAATAGGGGTGCTTATTTCGACAATTCGGGTATTATCCGCGATATGATTCAGAACCATCTGATCCAGCTTCTCTGTCTACTCACCATGGAAGCCCCTGTATCTCTCGATGCGGAGGACGTACGGAATCAGAAAATCAATATTTTGAAATCCATAGAAGTCCGGGATTGCTGCAGGTATCAGTATCTGGGCTATCTTGATGAAAAGGGAGTGGCGCCCGATTCGACAACCGAGACCTACGCGGAAATGAAACTGTCGATCAATAATTTCCGATGGGCCGGAACGCCGATCCATATCCGCACCGGAAAGGCACTTAATCGCAAAGGCACGGAAATCGGGCTGAAATTTAAAAAAGTACCCCGTCTGCTCTTTAATGCTGCCGATATCCTCGAACCGAACAAGATTGTTTTCAAGATTCAGCCGTCCGAGGGAATCGTTATCGACACGATCAGCAAGACTCCGGGCGGCGGTATACAATTATCCAACGCCAATCTCGCATTCTGTTATCGGAATTCTTTTAAGGCCGAAATACCCGAGGCCTATCAACGGCTTCTCCTGGATGCGATTCGGGGGGACCGGACGCTCTTTGTGGGCGCCGAGGAGACTGAAGTCTCCTGGAAAAAATTCGAGCCCTCTCTCGGCAAGGGGAAACTCAAATATTACAGGAAGGGAGAAGTCCCCGGGCCCGGCTTAACAGATGATTGGATCGATTTCGAAAAATATATATCAGTTTGTGAATAGATTATTGAGAATATCCGCTATCAGTATACTACATTGTGAAAAAATTGCCTGAAACACGGTTAAAAGAGAAACTCGACACTCTTTATAACGAATATCATTCAAAGAAATATCTTGCTGTCGACCCGCTGATATGCGTACGGCGGTTTACGGACCCTGTCCGTATCGAAATAGCGGGGCTTCTCTGTTCCTGCCTTGCCTATGGAAGAGTGGAGCAGATCATCGCATCCCTGAACCGGCTGCTTGCGCTTATAGGGAGCGATCTCTATGATTTTGTCGCCGGTACTTCGCTGGCACAGAAGCAAAAGGTTTTTTCTTCATTCAAACACCGTTTCAATAAAGGAAACGATATCGCCCTTCTGCTGGAGGTCGTGAAGCATGCTCTGAATAACCACGGCTCTCTTGAGAAGAGTGCGATTAAACATTCGGCTGCCATGGGTTATTCTCCGGCAGATCGAATGATCGGTTTCGTAGATTATTTTCATACCCTCGCAGCAAAACTAGCTCCCCACGCAGGCCCGTCATTTTACTATTTATTGCCCTCTCCTGCATCCGGGAGTGCCTGTAAAAGGCTCAATATGTATTTTAGGTGGATGGTCAGGCCTGATGATGAAATTGATTTTGGTATCTGGAAGCAATTTTTACCCTCAAAATTGGTAATACCATTGGATACCCATGTTACACGGGCAGCGCTGAGTTTGGGGCTGACAAAACGACGCCGGGCTGAATGGAAAACAGCTCTGGAGGTAACTGAAGCACTCAAAGCGGTTGCTCCGGAAGACCCGGTGAAATATGATTTTTCCCTGTGCAGGCATGGGATGGCGATTTATCGAGGAGAAAAACCTGTTGTATGATTAAAAAAAGTAGTGAACAGAATAAGGAATTTAAAGGTCTTGCAATCAATTCCGGAAGGATCGTTGCTCCGGTTTGCCTCTATTCGGTTGTTCATAGCCGAAGCGTTCCCCGCCATACTCTGGCAGATGAAAAGGAAGCCGCCCGGGAGATCGAGCGGTTTGAAGAAGCCCTGGTTTACTGCAATGCCCAACTCGACCGGATCGCTGCGGATGCTGCCGAGAAAGTAGGGCGGGCCGAAGCGCAGGTTTTTACCACCCAGAAAAATATCATGAATGACAGCCCGATTGTGGATGTGATCAAGGAACGGGTACAAAACGACCTGGTCAACCTAGAGTATGCGATCAATCAGGTTTATAATGAGCATGAAGACCGGTTTGCGGGCCTCGATAACGAGTATCTTCGTGAGCGCTCAACCGATATGGGAGAAATCCGCCGCCGTCTGCTCGACTATCTGAATAACACCCGTCCGGGCTTTGCCTGCAAAGGCCAGCGTCATTGCAGAGAGGGCAAAGACAGCATTATCATTGCTGAACAACTCTCTGCCGACATGATGATTCATATGGATTTGACCAAGGTCCTGGGGATTGTCACCGAACACGGCGGGATATCATCCCATGCCGCGATTATTGCCCGGTCGGTGGGTATTCCCGCGGTCACCGGTGTTAAAAACATTCTCGAGCATGTCAATTGCCGGACCAGAGTCCTGGTGGATGGTGATGAAGGTATCGTCATTGTCAACCCTACCGATGATGTGATTCAACGGTATATTCCCGCAGAGCCGGTTAAAACCGATGATATCTGTGTTATCTCTACCCCCGAAGGTATGAATGCCTATGCCAATGCCAGTCTTATCGAGGATGTCCGGCAGGCGGCGGCTTTCCGTGCCGACGGTATCGGGTTGTTTCGTACCGAGATCATTTTCATGCGGGCCGAGCGGTTGTTGAGTGAAGACGAGCAGTTTGAATTTTACAGCCGGGTGCGAAAGGCCATTCCCGGCAAGCCGATAACCTTTCGTCTCCTCGATGTAGGCGGCGACAAGGAGCTTCCCTTCCTGACTATCGAAAAGGAGTCCAATCCCTATCTCGGATGGCGCGGCGCACGGTTTCTTGTGGGCAGCCCCGAAATCTTTTCCACTCAGGTAAAGGCCCTGCTCCGGCTTACCAGCGAAGGCCCCGTAAAGATTCTTTTTCCCATGGTGGTTGATGCTGTTCAGTTCGAACAGCTCCGGAACGGCATACGGGAGATTATCGCGTCCACGGGGGCCCGGGCTGAAAATGTGGAAATCGGGGTCATGTTTGAAGTCCCCAGCGCTTGCTATCAGGCCGAAAAAATCCTTCAGATGGCCGACTTTGCAAGCATCGGGTCCAACGACCTTATCCAGTATATGTTTGCAGTCGACAGAAATAACGAACTGGTATCAGCCGATTATAATCCCGATCATCCGATTTTGTGGAATGTGCTTGAAGAGCTGAGTGCAAAGGCAAAAGCCGCGAATAAACCGATTACTATCTGTGGGGAGATGGCCGGCCGTAAAGGCATTGTCTCCCGGCTTCTGGATGCCGGGTTGACCTCCCTGAGTGTGAGTCCCCGCCTGATTCCACGGTTACGGAACGAAATGGCCCAGTATGCAGAACGTGCCGAAACAAAGAAAGCCGCCTACAATGCTTAATACTGCCCTTTTGTTTGTGTCGAATCGAAATTCTCTCCGAAGTCAGATAGCCGAGGGATTTGCCCGCACCATGGCGCCTTCCGGTGTTGAAGTTCTCAGTGCCGGACTCGATCCGCTCCCGGTCAATCCCATTGCTGTCGAGGTCATGAGCGAAACGGGTATCGATATCTCCGGTCATGAGGCAAAGGCGATTTCATCGCTGAAAAGTAAACGGATCGATATCGTGATACTGTTATGCGACGATCCAGGTCGGGAATGCATGGTGCTTCCCGGTTGCCCCGCGGTAATCCAGTGGAAAATAGATGATGTTTTTACGGCAAATCCTGGAAACAATGAACTCCGTGAAGCATGCAGAGTCGTTGCTGCCCATATTCATCAACGGGTGAAAAATTTCTTTAATGACGGTTATTTTTCTTCGCTGATTCATCAGAGAAGTTCGATGAATACCATGCTCGACAGTCTGAACGAGGGGGTGATGGCCCATGATATGGACCGGAAGATATTCTATTTCAGCCGGGGCGCCGAGAAAATCACCGGGTATTCCCAGCTCGACGTGCTCGGTAAGGATTGCCATGAAGTCTTTTCACCCCGCCTGTGTGGTGAAGAGTGCAGTTTCTGTGACGGCTATGATCCTTCAACGGTAAAGAATAAAGAGTACTCCACGGTTTTTCTCACCATCGACGGCAGGCGGCGGGAATTTGATGTTACTGTTTCGCCAATGAAAAATGACGGCGATATGCCGATCGGTGTGGTTGCCGCGCTCAATGATCAGACAAAACTCCGGACCCTCGAACATCAGACGGGTACGGTCCCGGGGTTTCGGGGCATTATCGGCCTGGATTACAAGATCCTGGCGATTTTCGACCTGATACAGGACCTTGCTCAGTGCGATTTCCCGGTGGTGATTACCGGTGAAAGCGGGACCGGCAAGGAGCTGGTGGCCCGGGCGATCCATGCCGAGAGCCCGCGGCGGGACAAGCACTTTGTGCCGGTCAATTGCGGCGCCCTCCCGGAAGGGACCCTCGAAAGTGAACTCTTCGGCCATGTCAAAGGCGCCTTTACCGGGGCGATCAGAGACAAAAAGGGGCGGTTTGAGCTTGCCGACGGCGGCACCCTGTTTCTCGATGAAGTCGCCGAGTTGTCACAGGCAATGCAGGTCAAACTGCTTCGGGTGCTCCAGGAAGGGACCTTCGAACCGGTGGGAAGCGAGAAAACCCTGAAGGTCAATGTCAGAATCATCAGTGCCACCAACCGGGATATCAGACAGATGGTGAAAAAGGGGGAGTTCCGGGAAGACCTCTTCTACCGGCTTGCCGTGGTGCCGGTTGAAATGCCCCCACTCAGAGACCATCGCAACGATATTCCGATCATGGCGCACCATTTCCTTAAAGAAAGCGCCGGGAAACTGGGAAAGAGCGACTATGCACTCAGCGACGACACCCTGTCGGTCATGATGTCCTATTCCTGGCCGGGCAATGTTCGTCAACTCCAGAATGCCATCCAATTTTCTCTCATAAAATGCCACACCCCCATTATCGATCCCGAACACCTTCCCCCGGAAATCAACCGGAGCATGGAATTCCATGTGGAAAGCAGCCGCAATACCGACACCCAGGGATCCGGCAAGGCAGGAAGGAAACCCAAGCTTTCTCCCCCTAATGTGGAAACTGTTCTGAAACGAGTGGCTGGCAATAAAGCCAAAGCCGCACGGATGCTCGGTGTAGGACGGGCTACCCTCTATAATTTCCTCAAAGACTACCCTCATCTGGGAGAGATCGGGGAAGAGAGTTAAAAGTCGCGTACAGACAAATTTTGAATTTGGGGACAGCGGTATTTTCCTTGGGGGGGTTACAGTCTCGTAGGCTCGTAGAGCCGGATGCCTGTAAACTACAACCCGAATGATCAGGAATGGGGATGAGAGCATGAGATGCATTTGGAAAGGTGATTCCATCCCCTTTAAAAACCCACTTGGAAAATGCTTATTATATTCATGCCGGTAATGCTGGCATGCGTGGGCTGAGTGGGAAGCACTGAGAGTTTTTTTATTGGCAGTTGAGATGGACTTTACAATTTAAAAACCATTATGTGCATAAAGGGTATTTTCCTTGGGGTTTACAGGTTCGTAGAACCGGCATGTCTGTAAACTTTTTCTGCCGCCGCTCTTATGCTCTTTTCCTCATGGCGCATGTTTTGCGGGGGTGTTCATGCGCTTTCCACTCCAACTTCCGTGACTTTTGATTCTATCCAGAATTTTGCCATTATTAGCATTAATGATTAACCGTACCGTTTCCAATCTATTATTGTCTAAATGCTTGTGCGATTCAAACTCATATGTGATGCAGTCAATCTTCTTGTCGTATCCAATGGTTATGCAGAACTGATCATTTTGAAATTCTAAAGCATTTTTGGCTATTTGAATAGCGGTTTGCACGTGTATGAATTCTGCTTTTTGCGGGTGCATTGAGGTATTTGGCAGAGCGATATCCTCGACGACCCTCCCGTTACTATCGAGGACAATCTGCGCCTCATACAAACTAATCCCTTTGCTCGTGTCTTGAATAGAAAACCAGAGGTTATAAGTTTGAGGCTTCCATTTGTATGATTTAGTACCAGGATCTACGATGAAGAGGCGCTTAATATCTACAATCTCACCGCCAGCAAATTTCAAGCGTTGTGAAAACGCACCGAGTCTAACATCTAGATATTTCTTAAGGATGTCTTGAATACTATCGGGTAATTCAGTAATATTCTTCACCGACTTTGGGATATATGTATCACTGAAATGCGTGAATGTTCTCTGCCCGTAAGCAAAACGGTCGTCTTTATTGATAAAGCTGCTATCTGCCTTGAGAGTTATTTCCACGCTTTTTTGCGGTAAAGGTATTATTGTATCAAGGTGACCTTTGGCGGAAATCAAGAGTTGACAATCTGAATAGTCATTCGGTTTCTCAAAAATTGCCGT
>WJLZ01000058.1 GCA_014728215.1 Chitinivibrionales bacterium | reverse complement strand
GGGTCTTGTCCAATAAACATTTGGTTCAGTCGTTCTGTAAGGTGCCGTATGGCCCGTGGAATCCGAAACCCATAGACCGGGATAGGGGTCTTCAATACCTTGAACGTGACCAATAGTCGTAAGGTCTAATCTGGCACCTGCTGAGATGTGTGGATCGTCATTTGATGGTACAACGCGAATTCTGCTTGACGGCACTACTCCCTCGAGTGTCATGTTTCTAAGCATGTAAGATGTACCAACTTCACACGATGTAGTAAGCAAAATTAGAAGAATCGATAATGCAAAGAGCGCCTTCAGGGCGGTTTCATACTTTTTCATGCTTGCCTCACTTCCGATTATGATAATCTACTGGATACTGAAATTTAGGCTAATCCTATAATTGTCATGAGGGATATTTGATATCCAGATACTTTTGCACTTTTCATTTTCTTCGTATGCCATATAATTGGTACTCCAATTATTGCCCGAATGTGATTGTCCGGAGATTGTGCCATACCACCAATTGTCTGGTGTTCCACCAAACAATGAAATTCCGTCGGAGCTATTGTCTTTGTAGTTTTGAGTATAGCTCAACGAGCCGGAATCACAAGGATGCACAAAGAATGAATCTATAGGAGCTCCTGTTCTAACAAACAGCTGCATCAGTGAATCACGTATAGTGCTATCTGCCTCATCGGCTTCTTCTAAAGTTATCGAGGAAATTGTGTCCGCCGAGTAAAGATATGCCTTTAATGAACAGCAATACGCGAAGGAATTTTCAGTAAGTGTCATAGTTGCGTCGCCGATTTCTTCTGACTCAAGTGCTTGTATTTGTCCGTTTCCACGGGTGTATATGTATGTCATGGAGGATGTAATCCAAGGCTGGTTTAGATTGAGGTCAGGAAAAGCATTTTCATCATCTGAACAGGCGAGAAATAAGGCGAAGCAGAACAGCATGCATAACGACCAAAAGCTTCTATTCATACTAACTCCCTTCTGTAAAAATTTTATCGAATTTAACTAGTTTTTGCCTCATTTTTGCTTCGGCGGCGGCATCTTTCAGTCTTTGCATGGCCCGGTTTATTGCGCACAACGTTTTGCGCCACTCGCCCGAAGTTTACGGAACGCAGTGGAGTAAATTTTGGGCTGGCGCTGTTAGGCGATGTATGTCCCCCGGTTTTGTCTTTTACTCTTCGCGCCCCGTCTTAATATTTTATCCACCATCTTTTATCTTTCTTACTCCAATTTAGAGCTCTTGTAATCGAAACGGAAAAACCATAATTTGGTTCGTCAATGTCGTATTCATCATCATCAAACGACCAAAAAATGTCAAAATTGAAATGATTGAATAGGGATAAACCTGTTCCAAATGATATCCCATTTATTCCTTCTTCATTTCCTTTTAAAATTCTTTGATAGCCAACCCTGATTGGAAAAGTACCTAAGAAAAACAACTCAATTCCTGTCAATATGTTTCCATTATTTTTTAGATGAGAATCACCAAAAACTTTACGATAGCTTAATTCTGTTGACAGTTTTAAAAGTTTTAATTTGCCGTAATAATAATCATCGATATATCCAGTTCCTATTCCTATTAGCGATGGTTGGCTATTATTACTAAGTGTTGAATCTTTGTCTTTCCATTTAATGTCTGTACCGATATTTTTTATTACAAATCCCAAACGCAATCTATCAAATAGTTGCAGTAGATATCCTGCGTCGAACGAAAATGCATGTCCATAGTATTTCTCTCCGTCATTCTTAGTGCCCATGGGTGAACGATAGTACTTTAGTCCAACTCCTACGGAATTGGATAGAAATGATTTTTTGTAGAAACAATAACCTGCTCCAGCTGCAATCACATAATCATAAGAATACCAAGTGTCCACAATGCTACCATTCATATCTATTTCATTTATTTCTCCAGCGGCTATGTGGTTCAGATAAAGAGAGAATCCCATATTTTTTATTTCATCTTGCTGCCAATTGATCGAATAATATGATTTAACAATATCAATAATCATAGGTTCTCGATAATATTGTATCTCACCTTTGTTCCATCTAAAATTTTCCAGTCCCAATATCGCTGGATTAAAAAACAAAGCAGTTCCGTCACTTGATATGGTGTATCCAGTCCTTCCCATCGCCAATGACCTTGCACCAATTGGATTAGTTAATACTGTTTGTCCATCAGAAAGGATATTTAGAATTAATATTATTATTAGGGGCGCGATTTTTTTTGATTTCATTCTTTGCCTTTCAAAACCGGGGGGCATATTTCGCCTAACGTTCCGGCCAACATACGCAGGTTTGCGAAGTGTCAACGGAGCAAACTTTTGTATTTGGCCTGTTGTTTGTCTGTAGGATTTTAATACACGGCCTATAATATTCAGGCCCATGGACGGGCCTGCTACCTTTAGATTATTCCATCGGTGTACAAATCTCTACTATTGTTCCAAAATCATCGCTAACATAAGCAACTGTCTGTCCCCAAGTTTTTTGTTCTGGTTTTTTGAGCTCTTTGGCACCATTTTCAATTGCCTTTTTAAAAGCACCTTCAACATCGTTGGTAGAAAATGCTATTTCGAAACAATTCTTCATGCCATGTATCGCATCAATACCAAGATTCATCTTTAGCATTTCATTGTTTGCGAACGACAAGGTTGTTTCACCGCTTTTCATCTCAGCATACATGTTCGACTCATGAATGAATTTGGTTTCTAACCCAAATGCTTTACTATAAAACTCAGTTGCCTT
>WJLZ01000057.1 GCA_014728215.1 Chitinivibrionales bacterium | reverse complement strand
TCTGCCACACCTTGCCCCCGCTTTACTTTATCCAACTTCCGCAAACGATCGACAATTACATCGAGAAGGTCTGCGACACCTTTTCCATGGAGCGCAGAAATCGGCAGCGGATCACCCAGGCCCAGGGAAAAATACAGGTTTATATCATCAAGGGCACGAGGTGATTCGGCTTTATTGACGGCTAGAAATATCTTTTCACTCTGTGTTCGCCGTAAATGACGCGCAATGATCTCATCGAGGTCGGTAGGACCGGTACCGGCATCAACGATAAAAATGATAACATCAGATTCCTCTGCAGCAATGTCGACCTGCCTGCGAATCTCCGATGTCAACGCTTCCTTTGACGTTGGCGCCAGACCACCGGTGTCGGTTACTGTAAATTCAACACCGTTCCAGGATGCCTGTGCATAATTCCTGTCACGAGTCAAGCCTTCATAGTTGTCGACAACAGCCAGCTGCCTGCCGATAATCCGATTAAAAAGACACGATTTGCCCACATTGGGCCGTCCGACAATAGAGACAAGGGGAAGCACATTCAACTCCGGTAAACAAATCAATTATGGTACGTCAACACTCCCTAATTCATACCGCTCATGCGAACTGAGAGGACTGGCAAATACCAGCACATGAAAAGGCGGAAACAACGAATCTCCTGCAATAAGCGTATCAGATTGCGTCTGCGACTGAAAAGCTTCCTGCACTACTCCGTCACTGTCACTTACGGCAAATCCGCATTGAGAATCGAATGAATTAAGGTAAAATTTTCTTTTGTGCAGAGAAGGAATAAAATAATAATCGGTATCGGTTGCCAGCTCGATCATACCGAAAACTCTTCCGTTCAACTGGTTGGCTGTCGATATCGAATTATTCGGTTCCGATTCGGCAGGATGGGTAACAAACACGATCGAATCTGCATCGGGATAAAGTTCAAAGCCGTTTTCCGCCTTAATTGCATGGGCAAGTTTGATACAATAGCGGGTATTACCTTCAAGCATTCCGGTCACTCTGACCTCCAGCGTATCTTTCGAATCGTTTAGATATGCCGCATAGCCGGTTTGAAACGGTGGTGTCATCGCCAGCATGACCGTATCGACCGCCAGAGGAACTGAAAAAGCGATTTTAATGGCAGGAAATACCGAAACCGTATCCCCCCCCTTGTCTGCACGGATCATCGTAAGACGTTCATCATCATCGTCAACATTGATAACACAACTGCTGCCGCCGATAATCAGTAGAAAGGAGAGTAATGCAAGTTTTGTTGATCTGGTTCCCATTAACGTATAAAATACACCTTTTAACAAGCAAGTGCTTCATTTTTGTCCTGCTTTACGTACCTGTTTTTCCAGTCCTTCTCTCCAGGTTTCGGGACGGGTACAGAATTTATTTTGTGAGTGTATGAACACCCACCATCAAAAAGCCTGGTATTTCAATGTTTCCTTTGATCTTTTTCTTGCCGGTTACGACCTTTCAAAGTTGCAGCCGATTTTCAATGAATCGACAATATATTTCGCCTGTGTGGGAATGCGCCGCGACCGAATACTCCTGGATATCGAACCAGACCCTTCTTTTTTCCGGTATTTGGATGAGCATGAAATTGATTACCCCTTGCCCCTGAGCAGGGAGGATAATACAGCCGACCTGTCCGGTTCTCCCTGGGGATGGGACAGCAATGCCTGTTCCCGCTTCGAATCGCTGAATATTCACACCGATCATCCATCATTAGATACAGTCAAGAAAGTAAATTCACGGACATACAGTTTTGGTATCGGAGAAGAATTCGGTTATGGAGTTCCCGGCGCACGACTTTTTTGCAACAGCTCTGAGCTTTTTGCATTTCTCGAAAGAAAAGCAACCTATCCTTCGGTTATCAAACCCTTCCATGGGAATGCCGGAATCGGCTTCATGCATATGAAAGCCCCCGGCATGAGCCCGGCCGTCAAAAAAAGAATCGAAAATCTTTGCGCCCCGCACAATTACGGAGTCATTTATGAACCCTGGTTACAAAGAGCTGCCGATATCTCCACCCGGCTTACCATCAATAGAAACGGCACTTGTATCGATATATCGCATCACCAGACCCTCAACAACAGCGGCGGCGTTTTTTACGGGATCGTATTAGCGCCCAACAATAAAACGCTCACACCCTGGCGTGACCAGCTGGACACCATGGCCCATCGGATCGGCGCCTACCTTTTCGACGAAGGTTACTGGGGGCCGGTGGGAATCGATTCGATAGTATATGAAAAAAACGGCGCTCTCTCAATTGCCCTCTGTGTCGAAATAAATGCCCGCCGGGCCATGAGCATTATGGCCTATTCCTTACGGGAAAAACTGGCGCCGGATTCATGCTGCCTCTTTGAATTTGCCCAGTTAAAAAATTACAGGGATATCAACAGCTATACCAGACTTTCTTCTCTTGCTTTCAACCGAAAGACGAAAAAGGGAGTTTTTCTTTTTACTCCGCTATCCTTGCATGCCGACGGCCGGAAAACACCTCCGCAGAAAATCGGATTTTTCATTACCGCTCCCTCAATGCCCGAAATGTGGGAAATCGACACAAAACTTCGCTCAACGTTTAAAAAGAAACCGGGATCTCATCAATGAAACAATCCGTAAACCTTCTGGTTATCTGTGGTCCTAATGCTTCGGGTAAAACACACCTGGGAGTTATCCTTGCTCAAAAAACAGGGGGCGAAATAATATCAGCCGATTCCCGTCAGGTTTATCGCGGTATGGACATCGGAACCGGAAAAGAGATCTCGGAATACACGACGCCTCAGGGGGCTGTTCCCTTTCATCTTATCGATATCGTTGAACCTGATGAAATATATACCATCTATCATTACCAGAAAGATTTTTACCGCGTTTTCAGGGAAATCCAGGCTCGCAAGAAGCTTCCCCTCCTGGTAGGGGGAACCGGCTTATACATCGAAGCTGTTTTGAAATATTACAGAATTCCCAATGTTCCCGAAAATGAGCTGCTCCGAAAAGAGCTCATGAAAAAAGATACCCGCTCACTCCTTGAACAGCTCTATACCTTTGATTCGGCACAAGTGGAAAAAACCGATACGAGCAGTAAAAAACGGATTGTCCGGGCCATTGAAATAGCCATGTATGCCCAAGATCATGAAATAGAATGGGGATGTTCCAATCCGCCTGAAATCGTTCCCCTGGTTTTGGGAATACAGTGGGATCGACAAAAACTCCGCCAACGGATCGATAAACGTCTGAATGACCGTCTGAAAGAAGGGATGATCGATGAAGTTGGGGGCCTTATGAAGAAAGGAATTTCATCGCATCGCTTTTCTCTTTTCGGTATGGAATACAAATTCATCGCTCAATATCTGACGGGGAAATTGTCCTATGATGATATGGTAAAAGGACTTAGAAATGCCATCTGCCAACTTGCCAAACGACAGGAAACCTGGTTTCGGGGGATGGAGCGGCGGGGGGTTCCGGTCCATTGGATACACGAAGCCGATCCTGGTGAAGCTTTCAAAATTATTGAAAAACACACTTTTATTTATTGAACAGGTTTTCTTATACCCTGCGATCACTTATTTTCTGGAAATTAATGATTATACTAAATTCCTTTCTATTTCAGGCTCTGTTTCAATCTTTGACGACATAGCTGTCTCATTTTGAGGAGGTCCGATATTCTCTTTTCATCGATTGATATTCAAAAACTAATACACGATATTAAGCCCTTTCCTCATCGAATGAGTATCGATACGCTCTATCCCTGCGCCTATTATTATATGTATCTATCCCGGCGCCTGGAGGAAAAAACAACAGACCTTTTCCGTTCAGGAAAAGTCAAAGGTACGGTTACGATCAGTATCGGCAATGAGGCCACCGCTGTCGGAATGGCACTTCCTTTCCGCCACGGCACTGATGTTTTCAGCCTCCTGCAGCGCGATTTCGGTGCACACCTTGTAGCAGGACAAACGCCATTTAATCTTATGTGCCAATACATGGCCAATGCCAAGAGTCCCACTCATGGGAGGGAAGGGAATGTTCATCATGGTGATGCAAAGTCCCGTCGTTTCCCCATGATCAGCCATCTCGGCAATATGCTCGGCACGATTGTAGGAGGGGTATATGCAGCCCGTTTGAAGGGTGAGAATGCCTTTGGACTGACGGTAAGTGGTGACGGTGGAACGAGTACCGGCGATTTTCATGAATCGATCAATCTGGCTTCGGTACGCAAATGTCCGGTGCTTTTTCTAATTGAAAACAATCAGTATGCATTCTCAACACCGGTATCACTGCAGTATAATTGCGAGAAGCTTTCTGTTCGTGCAGCGAGTTATGGTATAAAGGGAAAAACGATCGACGGCACCAGTATAGAGGAAGTGTACACTGCTGTATGCGACGCCCTCGATTACATGAATGAAACATCACTGCCCTATCTTCTTGAATGCGACACCCTACGAATGAAAGGGCATGCGGTATATGATAACGCCGAATATATTTCGCCGGAACAGCAGGCAGCTATCAATGCCCGTGACCCACTTCCCAAAACCCGTGCCGCTCTTCTGGAAAAGTGTTCGATTTCAGAAGAAGCGCTGGTTCAGCTTGAACAAACTATTGATACCGAAATCGAAAGGGTCATCGCTCAGGCCTTACAAGTCGAACGCCCAACACCAAAACCGGCATGGGATATCTATGCTCCACCAAATGTTTTGTCAACAAAACCTTTTTCCGCATCCGGAATAAAACATCTTACCGGAGCGATCAACCTGGCGCTCGACCATATCCTAGAGAATAATCCGGAAGCTTTTTGCATTGGACAGGATATCGGTCCCTATGGATCGGCATTTAAAACCTGCAAGGGGCTTCACAAGAAATACGGTAACGACCGAATAATGGACATGCCGATCTGTGAATCGGCCTCAACCGGCTTTGCTCTGGGGGCATCGCAGACCGGCGGCAGGCCCATTTTCGAGTTTCAGTTTGCGGATTTTTCCACCGAAGCCGTTACTCAGTTAGGGCTTAATTCCGGAACATGGTATTTTCGTACAGGGACTCCTGCCCCTCTGCTTTTTCGCTTGCCCTGCGGCGGTGGAATTACTCTCGGGGCTTTTCACTCAGGAGAATTCGAGGGATTATGGTCCCGGTTTCCGGGCCTGAAACTGCTCTACCCCTTCACCCCTCAGGAGACCTTTGAAGCAATCGTTGCAGGTTATTATGATCTCAATCCCTGTATCGTTTTCGAACATAAACTCCTTTATGGTGCACAAAAGGGTGATATCGAATTTGACGGCAATCTTGAAAATGTCTGGCGCCCCCGTCACTATCACGAAGGTAACGACCTTACGGTTATAACCTGGGGAGCAATTGCCCGGCATGCTCTTCGGCTCGCCGAACAGGAAAACTATTCCCTTGACATTTGGAATCCCTTTGTTTTTTCACCGATACATTGGAAATCCCTGGCCGATTCGGTACACAAAACAGGACGGCTTCTGGTTGTGCAGGAAAGCGGAGTAACGGCCGGATTGGGTAACCATATTATATCAACGCTGACCAGGGAGTGCTTCTCAGATTTGAAAACCGCACCGATGCTGATCGCCGCGCCGGATAGTCCTGTTCCTTTTGCGCAAGAACTGGAATCTCAGTATTTACCGAGCTTGGACCATATCCGTTCTGCTGTTAAAAACATGATTGGAGCCACACAATGAGCACTGAACGATTCACAACCGCATTACGTCTTCCGGCCCAGGCTGCCGCCGAAACCGAAGCAACATTGATCAAATGGCATATCTCACCCGGCGATACTTTCACTAAAGGGAAGGTGCTTGCAGAAGCCGAAAGTGCAAAATCATCATTTACCTTTGAAGCACCCTGCGACGGGACTGTTAAATCAATCCTGTGCCGGGAAGGAAACACCTCGAGTTTCGATGATCCGGTGATTGAAATTGAAACGGACGATATATCGGTCAAAGAACCGCAATCCGCCCCGGAAGCACTTCAATCTGAAGAACAGCTGAACACCGGCATGTCGGTTCAACTTAAAGAAAATTCCGATGAAAATTCAAAGACTGTCGGCATACTAGGTATCGGAGGCTATCTTCCTAAAACAGTCGTCACCAACAAAGACCTCCTGGGCGAATTTCCTGATGTAACCGAAGATTATATCTTTGGTGTCACCGGTATCAGAGAACGTCGGTGGGCAAACCCCGATGAGCGACCTTCCGATATGGCCCTGATCGCATCACAGGAAGCGATCAAAAAATCCGGCATGAAGGCCGAGGATATTGATGCGATTATTTTATCGACCACTACTCCCGATTTTGTCATGCCAGCAACAGCATGTATCCTCCAGCAGAAACTTGGGTTGCGTGGAATTCCTGCTTTCGACCTCAATGCAGCCTGTTCCGGATGGCTCTATGCTATCTCGGTGGCCCGGGGGATGATTTATACCGGAACCGCACGAAACATTCTGACATGCGCAGTCGACATGCAGTCGCGGCTTCTGGATAAAAAAGACAAAAGCTCGCTATTCCTTTTTGGTGACGGCGCCGGGGCGGCGGTCATTTCGGCCACCGATTCGGGACATACAATACAACGAGAGTTTATCACCGCGGATTCTCAGGGACTTCGCATGGCCCGGCGGGAATACCCCGGCTACGAATTGCCCGAAAACACCGACTCATTCGATCCCTGTATTCGGATTGACGGCCGCGCACTGTTCAAATTCGCTACCGACAGCTTCTCTTCTATTATCCGTGAGGTTGTCGAAAAAAGCGGCTGGAAACCCGAAGAAATCAACTGGGTCGTTCCCCATCAGGCAAACGGCAGAATCCTGAAAGCGGCGGCGACAAAAAGCGGAATACCTTTTGAACGATTTTATTTAAATATCGACCGGGTAGGCAATACCTCGAGCGCGAGCATACCACTGGCCCTGATCGAAATCGAAAAATATCTCAAGAAAAACGATAAGATAGTATTCTGTACTGTCGGGGCCGGCATTACCGCCGCGGCCATGTCGATTAAATGGTAATGAAAGCAGTTGCACAATATGGCGGAGATTTCCTCTGAAGGGCACAGGAGACGGCTTCTCGAACGATACAGGAATAACGGGTTATCCTCCCTTCAGGACTATGAAATAATCGAACTGCTGCTAACGTATATAATCCCCCGCAAGGACACGAAAAAAACGGCCAAGGCTCTCCTGGGCAATCATAGAAATATCAGTGAACTGCTCCATGTCGATCCTGCCGAACTCCGCAAAGCCCCCGGAATAACCGAACGCGGCGCCGCCCTTTTTACCCTGCTGAGGGATATTATCGCCTACTGTCTCAAAGAAAAATATGAAAGCAAACCCATAATCACTCATCGCAAAGATGTTGAAGAGTATCTCCGATTTCACTACGGCAACCAGAAAACCGAATATATTGCAGTTATCTATCTCGACAACGCACACAGAATCATAGCAACCGAGAAAGTATCTGAAGGAACTACGAATCAATGTGTCATTTATCCTCGTACTATACTGGAACAGGCACTGCAGAAGAAAGCGGCATCGCTGATACTGGCCCATAACCATCCGGGGGGCACGCTGGAATGTTCCGAAGCCGACTGGAAAATCACTAAGCGGTTGTTTCAGATCTGCAAACTTCTGGAAACACCGCTTCTGGATCATATTATTATATCAAAGGAAAAAGTAATCAGTTTAAGAGAACTACCTCGATGGCCCAATTAAACACAACGTTTAGTAAATCATTCGGCACCCAGCAACAACTGTCCGATTATGCAAACACCGGTATCAGCGCACGCAATGACTCGCTGGAATTCAAAGAGGTAACAACCGGAATTGGGTGCATGGAATATGTTTTCATGCAAATCGAAATATATGTATAATCGAAGAATACCCGGGTTGAACAGCAAGCTTTATCCGGCATGTTACAATCTCGAATTTGCTTTGAACGGCGGGCGACTTTGGTTTTTTTGGTCTGATTTACTATTTTGATTTACAAAACGTCTACAACCGGGAGAATATCCTGCAGTATCTGTTTATAGACGGTACCAAAAACCGGAATGAGATATATCAGCACCCCAGTTTCCTGTCAGGAGGATTAATTATTGGTTTTTAGACCCGAACTTTCATGGGAATTTCTTTCAGCAGATGAGATTCAAAAGCGTACCCTTCGGGCCCTGCGTAATCACGTACGGCATTTGAAAGAGGTGTCGATTTATTATCAGGAACAGCTCAAAGATATCACACCTGATGACATTACTTCCTTCGATGAATTCCACAAGCTTCCCTTTACGGAAAAGAGCATTGTGGCTGAAAAGACCGGAAACTTTCTCGGTGTTTCTGAAGAACATGTCGTCGAGACGGTAATTACCAGCGGTTCGACCGGCAAGCCAATGGCTTTTTCGCTCACCGCGTCCGACCTGGACCGTCTGGCTTACAATGAAGCTCTCTGTTTTTATGGGGCGGGAGTGACCGCAAAAGATCGTGTCCAGATTTTTGTTTCTCTCGACCGGCTTTCTATCGCCGGCATTGCCTCTTATCGGGGCCTGACCATGCTGGGAGCTAATACTGCCCGAATCGGTGTATTGTCCGCCGATATGCAGCACCAGTATCTCGAAATGCTCAAGCCGAGTGTTATCATAGGTGTTCCGTCGGGTCTTAAAAAACTGGCAACCGAATTAAACGACCGGAATTTCGACACACGCAATTCGAGCATCACCCGTCTCTTCTGTATCGGAGAAAGTGTCCGCTCGCAGGACATGCAGCTCAATACCCTGGGAAAAAGCCTCGAAGAAATGTATCGGGCGCAGGTATTTTCTACCTACGGTAACACCGAACTTTCGATTGCTTACTGTGAATGTACGACCCAACGGGGTGGCCATGCTCATCCGGAACTGGTATATACTGAAATTGTTGATGATGAAGGAAAATGTGTCCCCGACGGGACCCCGGGAGAACTGGTCGCTACGTCACTGGGTGTTGAAGGGATGCCGCTGCTGCGCTATCGGACCGGCGACATTACCTTCAAGATCAGTGATACGTGTGCTTGTGGAAGAAATGCCTGCCGTATCGGTCCGATCCTTGCACGAAAATCACAGATGATCAAAATCAGAGGCGCCAGCGTTTATCCATCGATTATTGCCGGTGTACTCGATGAGTTTGATGAAATCGATGATTTTATTATCATCCTTGAAGGAAATAATTCATCCTCAGATCAGGTAACGATTCATGCCGCAGTATCACCGAGTATGGTCCCTTCCATATCGGAGCGGCTTCGGAGCCAGGCACGGGTCCATCTTCCCATCCTGGTCTCAAACAAAGCAACCATACAATCGATGAGGGGTGAAAGCCGGAATAAAATCCAGGTAATCGACAAAAGAATAAAGTAGAAAATAGAATCGAGCATTTCAAATCATTGCCTGTACCAATGGATTATCAGAAACAATCCCCTGCCGTTGTCGCTATCATTCCCGCCTGGAGTAACGCCGGAACACTGAAACCGCTTCTCGAGCAGATTGCGGAATACCCGCTCGATATTATTGTTGTCAACAATGGTTCCCCGGATGATACATCGGCGGTCGTACACTCGACTTTTGTCACTCATTCTATCGAATCTGCCGGCAAAAAAGGTAAAGGTGATGCATTGCGCGCAGGATTTACACGTGCTTATGAGCAGGGCTATTCTCATGCGATCACCCTTGATTCCGACAGTCGGCATTTGCCGGAGGATATACCTGTCATTTTGAAAAAAATCAAGGAAAATCCGGAAACATTATGGGTCGGCAACAGAATCATCGATGAAGAGAAAGATAATCGGTCTCTTCAAAACCGGGTCCGAAACAACTTTGATTCTCTCTGGTATAAGTTTAATACCGGCAACACGATCGATGATCCTCATTGCGGTTTCCGGGCCTATCCTCTGCAATTAATCAAAGATATCGAATGCAAAGGCACAGGAAATGAATTCGAAATTGAAATGTTGACTTATGCGGTATGGAATGGGATTACCGTTTCTCAAATACCGGTCCATAGTGTGCCTTTTGATTCGGGAAAAGGGGTACCGCATTTCCGTACGATGATCGATTATTTCAGGGCCAGCCGAACCAAATTCAAAGCATCACTGATACGCATCTTTTTGCCCTGGAGAACTATCCATGCACCCGGAAAGAGTGCAAAGGAAAAACTGATTCATCTGGTCAAAAGCGAACTCAAAGCTCATTCAACTCCCAGACGGGCGGCGGCATCCCTTGCCCTGGGGGTGTTTATGTCTCTTTTTCCTATACTCGGCTTTCAGGTGTTGACTGTTATGGCCCTTGCATTTATCTTCAAGCTCAACCGCCCCCTTGCATTTTTAGGAGTGTCGCTTTCCTCACCGCCCATGCTTCCCTTTCTTATCGCCCTGGCCATCGGCATTGGAAAGCTGATAGTTCCCCCGGATATTGTGCAATTGTCGATAAATGCCCGCGCTGCAACATTTTTTCAATACGGTATCGAATGGTTTATCGGCAGTATCATTCTTTCGATTGCAGCGGGAATCGTGACCTTTATACTGGCCTATCCCGCATTTTCAAAAATCAGGCAGGCACGGGGGCAGATGAAAGAAGGAAGGAATAATATATTGAACTGAGCATATTGCACAGAAGCTATTTTACAAGATATAGTATAACTCCTTCATAACGCTACCACCTATAATATTAGGTTCTTGTTTTACCTCTTAGAATGGATATATTTTTACACCTTGTTTCTGTGCATCAAGAAGGTATGATCAATGGCTAAAAAGAACGTTTCTATTTATGATGAAAGCAAAATTAAGACCCTCAGTTCCCTGGAGCATATTCGTCTTCGAACCGGCATGTATATCGGCAGGCTTGGCGACGGCAGTAATCCTGATGACGGGATCTATGTATTGCTCAAAGAGGTCATCGATAATTCCATCGATGAATACATCATGGGTTTTGGCAAAAAAATCGATATCGACATAAAGGAGAACCGGGTAAAAATTTGTGATTATGGACGCGGGATTCCCCTGGGGAAGGTAATCGAGTGTGTCTCTGTGATCAACACGGGGGCCAAGTATAATGATGATGTTTTCCAGTTCAGTGTGGGTCTCAATGGGGTGGGCACCAAGGCGGTCAATGCACTGTCTTCGGAATTTCGTGTGTGTGCCTTTCGAAAGGGTCAGTATTTCGAGGCCAATTTTGTGCGGGGGAAACTGAAATCAAAGAAACAGGGCAAGGCGCCCAAACAACCGGACGGTACTCTGATTGAATTTTTGCCCGATGAAGAAATATTTGAAGAGTACAGCTTTAATTTCGAATATGTCGAGCAGCGGATCTGGAATTACGCCTATCTCAACAGCGGCCTTCGGCTCTATTTCAACAAGCAGAAATTCGAGTCCAAAAACGGACTTTTAGACCTGCTCGGTAATGAAGTGGGTCAGAATGCGCTGTATGATATTGGTCATTACAAAACCAAGCAGCTGGAATTCTCTCTTACTCACACATCGAACTACGGTGAAACATACTTTTCCTTTGTTAATGGCCAGCACACTTCCGACGGCGGTTCGCACCTCAGCGCATTCCGCGAGGGCATACTCAAAGGAATCAATGAATATTTCAAGAAAAATTATTCGGGCGTTGATGTTCGTGAAGGAATTGCCGGGGCCATTGCAATCAAACTGAAAAACCCGGTTTTCGAATCGCAGACCAAAAACAAGCTTGGCAATGCGGAGATTCGCGGCTGGATTGTGGGCGAAGTAAAATCGGGCGTGGTTGATTTTCTTCATAAAAACAGCGATGCGGCAAAAAAAGTCGAAGCAAAAATAGTCCAGAATGAAAAGCTTCGCAAGGAACTCAATGTCGTTAAGAAAGAGGCCAAGGAAGCTGCCAAGAAGATTGAAATAAAGATACCTAACCTCAAAGATTCGAAATATCACCTCTACGATTCGAAACACGGAGAGAAAACACAGATTTTCCTCACCGAAGGTCAGTCGGCTGCCGGTTCCATCGTCTCTTCACGGGATCCGAAAATACAAGCTATTTTTTCCCTGAGAGGTAAGCCGCAGAATGTGTTTGGTAAAAGCAAAGCGGCTATCTACAAAAATGAAGAGCTGTTTAATGTCATGATGACGCTCGGTATTGAAAACGGCATTGAAAACCTTCGCTACAGCAAGGTTATTATCGCGACCGACGCCGACGTCGACGGGTTCCATATCCGCAACCTTCTCCTTACCTATTTTCTGAATTATTTCGAAGATCTCGTTGTTGCCGGACATGTGTATATCCTCGAGACGCCGCTTTTCCGGGTAAGAAATAAAAAAGAGACCAGATATTGCTACAGCGAAAAAGAACGGAACGCAGCGATCAAAGAAATCAGCCATCCTGAAGTGACCCGATTTAAGGGTCTTGGAGAAATATCGCCCAAAGAATTCGGTCAGTTTATCGGCGACAACATACGGCTTATTGAAGTCAATATCAAATCAATCAAAATGATCCGGAACACCCTCGATTTTTACATGGGCAAAAACACCCCGGACCGTCGTGAATTTATCATGGAGAACCTCGTTTAATGGCTTACATTCACAATCTGTTCAATACGAATTTTTTAGAATACGCATCCTATGTTATTAAAGACCGGGCTATTCCACATATCAACGATGGATTAAAGCCGGTACAACGCCGCATTCTCCATTCCCTTCATGAAATGGATGACGGCAAGTTCAACAAGGTGGCCAATGTCGTGGGTCACTGTATGCGGTATCATCCTCACGGTGATGCTTCAATAGGTGCGGCGCTGGTAGGGCTGTCAAATAAAGATCTGTTTATCGACAAGCAGGGTAATTTCGGTAACATATTCACCGGTGATGAAGCATCGGCTGCGCGATATATCGAGTGTCGTCTCTCACACCTGGCCCGTGAAGTTCTTTTCAATCCGAGCATTACCGAATATGAGCCATCCTATGACGGACGCAATAAGGAACCGGTCACCTTGCCGGCAAAAGTTCCGGTCCTCTTAGCACAGGGCGCCGAGGGTATTGCCGTGGGTATGGCAACCCATATCCTGCCCCATAATTTTATCGAACTTCTGGAAGCTGAAATCGCGTTTATCAATGATGAACAGCTGCTGCTCTTTCCCGATTTTGCCACCGGCGGTCTGGCCGACGTATCGGAATATAACGACGGTAACGGTAAAGTGCTGGTACGGGCAAATCTCGATACAACGGATCCCAAAAAAATAATCATCAAGCAGCTTCCACACGGCGCCACCACCCAGAGTATTATTTCATCTATCGAAAATGCAGCAAAAAAGAATAAACTGAAAATCGCCGGTATCAGTGACTATACGGCAGAAGATGTTGAGATTGAAATCCGCCTGGCCCGGGGAGTGCATTCCAAAGAAACGGTCGACGCACTCTATGCTTTTACCGATTGTGAGAATTCAATCAGTGTCAATTGCATCGTTATTGTTGACGGTAAGCCAAAAGTGATGACCGTCACCGAAATAATTCAGCATAATGCCCGACAGCTGATAAAAGTTCTTATCGCCGAACTCAAACTCGAACTGGGTCAATTGCGAGACAAGCTCCATGCAAAAACCCTGGAACAGATATTTATCGAAAACCGGATCTATAAGGAAATTGAAGATCAAAAAACCGCCGATGCGGTGGTTAAAGCCGTGTTCAACGGCCTCAAGCCTTTTAAATCACAGATCAAACGGGAAGTTACCAGAGAGGATGTCGATACGCTGCTGAAAATTCCGATCAGACGCATATCACAATATGATATCGATCGTGCCAAAAAAGAAATGCGGGAGATTAAAAATCGGCTTAAAGAAATAAAACATCACCTCGAGCATATCAACGATTATGCCATCTCTTTTCTTGAAGGCATTATTGAAAAATATAAAAACCAGTTCCCCCGGAAAACCGAGCTTATCTCTTTTGAAAAAGTAGATGTCAAGGATGCTGCGCAGCGGAATCTCAAGCTCCGTTACGATAAAGATACCGGCTATCTCGGATACGAGGTCAACAGCGGCAACGTTCTTTTCGATGTTTCCCAGTACGACCGCATTCTGGTCATCCGCAAATCCGGCGCCTATTCGGTAACCGATGTCCCCGATAAGATGTTTGTGGACAAGGGCATGCTTTACTGCGGATTCATGGACAAAGAAACCGCATCGAATACGGTCTTTAATGTTATCTATAAAGATACAAAGACCGGTGCGCCCTATTTCAAACGCTGCAAAATCGAGAAGTACATCCTTAACAAAGGTTATTCCATCGTGCCGGAGAACGGTGTCCCGGTCAAACTCACCACCGATTCATCGCTCGCTATCGATGTGGAATACAAACCCAAACCGCGGGTCCGGGTGCTCAACGAGACATTCAATATTTCCGACTTTCTCGTTAAGGGCGTAAAAGCCACGGGTGTCAGGCTGGCAAACAGGGAGCTGAAGAGTGCGAAGTTTGTGAAGGGGGAGTAGGTAATTAAAATCGGGCTTCGATTCGCTCTATTCTATCGGGCAGTAGTTGGAGTTTCTCTTCCTGAGAATTAATTATTTTCTGCACCGCCTTCAGAAAATTAGTCTTTATCCGCCTAAAGGGAGCCTTTTTATATATTCAAGGTCCATTTTTGGTACTAAAATAGTAAAAGTAGCCTGTCGCAAAAAATATCCTGAATGAAATGGAAGATGATTCTCCAATTTTGCTGCCTGAACAGCTATTGCTGTCTTTCAAGATTAGCCTCCGGCCTTCAGGACAGGGGAGAAACAAATACGTTATGCTTCCTTTTCTTTGCCCGGTAAATCCGCCTCAAGCTCGGCCTGGGCATCCACAACATCACGGTTAACAAGCTCAAGGGCTTCGTGCATTCTGTCTGAAATGATCGGGTCGGGGAGCTTGTCTCTGAGGGTTCGAAGGAGCTGGATTATCATTCGCAAAACGCGGATCATATCGCCTTCGGGAAACCCAAAGCTCTGAAGTTCCGTGAAGGTACACTCCTTGGCCCAGGCGAAAATTGGTGCGGCAAGGGAAAAATTCATTTCACTGATGGGGAACTCGATATTATGCCGGATCTCCTGCCTGCGAAGTTTCTTTATGATCTTTGCAGCCTCGAAGGTAAGCATTACGTTTGAAGGTGTCGTTTCTTTATTCTTCCGGCTTTCTTCGGTAACCAGCGCACCGAGCACGACCGGAAACTGATCGACAGGGCATGTATCGAAACTATGAGTATAGTAAAGCTCTGCAGCCTGAATTTCGTATCCGCTGACCGCCGCCGCAAGTTTGCCCTTATCGGTAAGCAAGGTACCGTCCAGAAAACCGGTATCCTGAAGGAACCGGATTCTGTTGTGTATCTGGTTTTCTTCCCGTCGATATGATTTTGTAAGAGCAAACGTTCCTTTTTTGAAATTACTGAAACTCAACCTGAACATTTCCATCATTTTATCACCGAATTGACTATACAGATTGAGAATTGTTGCATAGGAAGCGAAAAACTGACTGGTAATCTTCTCATTTTTTCCATACATCAGCCGTTCGATTTCCCGGGGATCGGTCGCTTCGGGAATTATCTGTGCGTACACATGCCCGACATCATCCATACCCCGCCTGCCGGCCCGTCCGGCCATCTGATTATACTCACGGGTCATCAGATAACTGAATTCGACGCCATCGAACTTTTCCACCTGATCGAAAACCACCGCTTTGGCCGGCATATTGATACCCAGAGCAAACGTAGAGGTACTGAACAGCAGCTTGATCAGCCCGCTGGTAAACAGCCGCTCGACAATCTCCTTTGCAGCCGGAAGCATTCCCGCGTGATGATAGGCGCAGCCAGACTCCCACAACTGACGCATATTACCGAGCCCTTCGTAGCTTTGCAATCCGTACTGGCTTACCAGTTGATTAACCAATTCTTTCAGCCGGGCATGCTCCTCTTGGGCGAGAAGATCAAGTCGGCTGTGAAGTTCAGCATTTCGTTCGCACGCCCGGCGGTTGAAACAGAAATAGAGCGCGGGCAAATGTTCTTCCTGAATAAGTCGACTGACAATCTTGTGTGATGACGGTTTGCGCCGTAGAAATTTTTTGCGTTCATTATAATTCTTCTTGAATTTCTTCCGGATTCCTTTAATGGTAATATTGCCGTACTTGGGACTGAACAAGTAATGTTTCAAAGGGACCGGCCGATGATGTTCTTCGATGATATGAAATCTGGTGTGCCTTACTTTGCTCATCCAGTCGGCGATTTCATGGATATTGGGGACCGTTGCACTGAGACATAAGAATCTGATATTTTGCGGAGCCAGAATAATGGATTCTTCCCATACCGTTCCCCGTTCAGGATCATCAAGAAAATGGATTTCATCAAAAATGGCATAATAGACTTCATTTAGACGGGGAGATTTTTCCAAAATCAGATTCCGGAAAATCTCGGTTGTCATTATAAGAAGACGGCCCTCGGGATTGATGGTAACATCACCGGTATGGATCCCCACAGCCTCTTCGCCGAAACGAGCACGGAAATCTCTGAATTTCTGGTTGGAAAGCGTTTTAATGGGCGCGGTGTAGACAATCCGCAAGCCCTTGTCCATGGCGGCTTCAACTGCATACTCTGCTATAAGCGTCTTGCCGCACCCGGTGGGCGCTGCCACGATTAATGATTCACCCTGATTAATTGCTTCAACCGCCTGTTCCTGAAAGGGATCGAGTGTGTATCCTAAATACTGCATGAATAATTCTTTTATGGTACAATAACTGGTAAAGTGTGATAAAACGAAACAAACATCTTGCTATACTTGAAAATATTATATCTAAGCGTCTGATGTAAGACTTAGAAGCATAAAGATTAATTTTAATAGAACAATGCCTTCAACCAGTATACCATTAACAGCCTTCCATACCAGACGAATCCGGATATCAGTCGCCGTGATATTCGGATTATCTTTGATTACCGCCCACTTTCTTCCCCCGATATTTTCATCTTTTTTTCAGAGTCAGACAACCATTCTCTGGATCGAAATTTTGCTCATTGCTCTGGGAGGCAGCCTGTACCCGGACCCTGCAACCAGCGCCACCGGCACAATTTATGGCCCAATTTTCTTCTATGTAAGTGGCTTTCTCGACAGGTGTATCCCCGGCAACCTGTTTTCCGGACGGCTCATTTCTCTTGCGTCAACACTTGTTTCCTGCTTTTTTGTGTACAAAACAGCAGTTTTAATCCATAAAAACAGAATAACCGCTTTCTGGGGGATGTGCCTGTTCCTGTCGACCTATGCAATTGCAGGCAAATTCTACGATCTTATTGCTGTCGACCCACTGCTCATGTGTTTGTGCACTGCTGCCCTTTATTTCCTGTTGAAAAATACTCCCGGGGGAGATTTTCGGGCGCTTGTATTCATGTGTATCGCATCCTTTACGAAACAGACCGCTGTTTTGCCACTGGTCACCGTAATCGTGTTTATGATAGTATCTCGAAGAAAACTCTGGACCTGGACACCTCTTTTGGCCAGCATAATCTTTGGAACAGGGTTGCTCATTGTCACCAATAGATTTGCCTGGACCTATTTAGTGACCCTGCCGTCATCGCATACGTTCCGCGGTTTCATCGAGCGTCCCGAATTAATCCGTCTTTTTATACTCCAGCTCCCCCTCTGGATTGGATTCTGGTTTTACGTTTTTCGTACTAAAAACCTTCGCTTTTGTGCTTTTTCATTCACGCTACTGATAATCGGAATTATGGGATTACTGAAAGGGGGCGGATGGATCAATGCTTTTTTTCCATTCCAGCCGGTACTATGCATCGGTGCGTCGGCGGCATTGAGCCGATGGAAACCGCTTCTTGTGATTCAGCTTATTCTCGGTCTCTACAACCCCACTGGCGCTCTCTATCCTTTGCAAACGATTCGTGATACCGACAGAAAAGCGGTTGAAACGGCACGGTCTGTTGACGGCCCGGTCTGGTTTCCTTCCGAATCATATCTCTGGAAAAGAGCCGGCAAACAGGAGTGGGACCATTATGCAGCCTTAGACAATCTCACTTGGGCCGGGCTTGATATTCCCCGAAGAATTATTCTTGCGGTAGAAAACAGACATTTTGATTTGATCATAATGAGAAAAGACAAGCATACATCGTTCATGCGACTCGACAGGAAATTATCTCAGCTTATAAGACGTAATTATATTTATTCACGTGATGGTGGGCTGGTGATTTACCGGCCCGGCGCTATTCATCACAAAGAAAGATTTTTGCAGGAGAAAATGTGATTATGAAAAATTTTTTCCGATGGCGGCTGCGAAAATTCGCCACTGTACTCAGCCGGATAATGCCTGTCCGCCAAGCACAGGGAAAACCGCAAAGGATTCTCTGTATAATCTCCGGAGGTATGGGCGACCGGCTTATGGCCTTACCGGCCCTGCGGAACATTAAAAACACCTGGCCCGCTGCATCGGTAACGGTCCTCTGGACACACGGATCCCTTGACATTGTCGATAACGAGTTCGATGCAACTATGGCCAATTCGTCTCAAAAACCATTCAAGTCGATCGGTATTGCATCACGCCCATGGGACTTGGTCTATGTCAACATAATCGGTATTTACACTGTATTTACCGAGTTTCTTGTCGCCCTCAGCCGGGCGCCTGTCCGTATCGGCCCGACGGTACCCACACCTCCCTATACAAAAAATGTCTATACTACCACATATAATATCAATTCACCTGCTCATGCGACAATCACTAATATGTTGTGGAGCAAAACGCCGCCGGAGAGGCCGCAGTTTTATCCGGTAGCTATTCCCAGGGTCGCAAAAGTAAAAAAACGTATCGGAATACATCCCGGAGTCAAAAAAGGATATGAAATAAAGCAGTGGCCTGTAGAAAATTTCGCTACCCTTGCTCGTCTCCTGCACAATGAAGGCGCTGAAATACTGATTTTATTTGGTCCCGATGAATCCGGCGGGGTCCGCTCTGCATTCAAAGACCTGCCGGTTTCGATCCATACCCCCACTACCGAACGTGAACTTTTTGAAACCATTGCATCCTTAAACCTGTTTATCGGTAACGATTCGGGCCCCGGTCATGTGGCGGCCTCGGTGGGAACGAATGTGATCGTCTTATTCGGTCCTACCGATCCCCAAAAAGTCGCGCCGGTTTTCAAAAAAGGTGAAATAATCCGAATTGAATGCGCTTGTGCACCCTGTTTTGAAACGCCGGAAAAGTGCACTAATACCTATGCGTGTATGAAAGGAATAGGTATTGATCGAGTGGTTGCATCAGCCAAAAAGATGTTAGGCTGACAAATTAGTCTGCAGAAATAAAAATCAGGCTCGAATATCGAGATCATCGGTCGGCATCCGGGTTGTCATGGATTTATTCCGCTCGGAAGCCTTATCCCCGGCGCTGTGGGAATACTCTTTCACTGCATATTGGCGTTGATCTGAGGAAAACCCGTTTTTCCATACATCGAGAATATCGTTACTCTGCACCATGCCTGTCTCGAGTGTATCCTTAATGCCGCCGGTGTGGTCCACATTGATATTGAGAACCTTTGAAACACCTCTCTTCAGTATCTGATTACCACTTTCCGCAACAAGATCGCGATAATTCCGTGCTTCATGCCTGAAAACGGCATCGGTACCGAATGTTTGGGCGGTTTCCTTGACAATCTGTTTCATATCGCCCTTTGAGGTCCAGCTGTTTCTTTCCATGGCCCTTTCATGAACAAACTCACTTTTGGAAAAACCGGATTCAATGTTCCCTGTACGCATAGTTGCTTCCCCTGCGATAGTAGTAATGAACGCTTTTTAATTATATCTGAAAAAGGATGAAAGATCAAGCATGAAAATTGGTAAAAACAATCAGGAATGAGCCGGTTTTCGGCGTTTCACGAGGCCAAACTATTATGTTTTTCCTTCTGGAGTGGATTGCGGATAACCCGGGTACTGTTATCCTTGCAGTTAAACCAGAGATAAAGACCGTTTATTTCTATAGTGAAGCAGTCTGATAGCGTTTGCCGTCCGGCACAGGGTGTAATCGGTCCGTGAAGTTTCACTGCCTTTTGGATGGCCTCTTTTTTCAGCATTCTCATCGATTTCCGCCTGTGTGATTTGCCTTGTCCAAAATGATCCGGTTTCAATTTTTTCCTTGCCTTTCAGACACTTCGGTTCAATTTTTGGGCTGTTGTTAAAATTAGCTAAATCATACCATCTGTTGTATTTCTTGTCAATAAAAACTCAACATTTTGTTATTTTTTGGTGGTTTTACGGCTACTTTTTTCTGCAAAATTGTTATACTATTACTTTATGTGATATGACCTATTTTATTTAAATCTATCTACTTAAATAGCGGTTTTTTTCTGTGGTTAGCAACGATGTTTTTTTGCGGAAATGGCGGAAAACTGGAGGGTTCGTCAGGATTGCCGATTTGATTCATTCGAAGGATGATAATGAACATATACTTTGCGAAGCATATCAATATCTCTGGTTAACGTATTTTCTACGTCGGTGGCAATTCGATCGCCTTCGATAACGCTTAGCGTTCCCTTTACCCCGATTGTAATATTTGCTACCAGGTAAGGTCCGAAACGGTGTGCATGCACTTCCTCAACCTTTTCGAGACCGTTGATATCGGCTAATGCCCGGGATATCTGCTCTGCAAGCTGGTTACTCGGCACACTGTCCATGAGATCATCGGAAGCATCTCTTAGAATGCCGAACCCGGTATTGACGACTACCCCGGCAACCAGTGCGCCTGCGACCGGGTCGGCCCACCGGAGCCCGACCATGCCCAGACCGATACCCACGGCAGCTCCCAGGGAAGCAAAAATGTCGTTTCGATGGTCCCGGGCAAGGGCATTTACCGCAAGGTTATTTGTCGCAGTACCGACATTTTTCGCATGAATCATTAACATTACTTTTATCAATATCGTTGCAACAGCGACAATCAGCGAAATACCCCTGACAGGCATGTCCCCGGTTCTTCCGGCAAAGAGATCGTAGGCTGCATTTACCGAATCCCAGAAAATCGCAATCCCTGTTGTGAGGACAAAGGCACCAACTACCAGTGCGGCAATAGTCTCATACTGATAATGGCCATAGGGATGTTCCTTATCGGCCGGTTTGCCGGACAGGCGCACGAAAAGTTTTACTACAACAAAATAGACAGCATCTGAGACCGAGTTGACACCATCGGCGAGCAATGCCTGACTGTGGCCGAGAATTCCGGTGACAACCTTGGCTGCCGCAAGAATGGCATTACCGGCCAGCCCGACATTGACCACGCGCTGGGCCCTTTTCTGACGGCCGACAAAATCTTTGTGAACAGAAGAATTGAGTGGTTTATTCGCCATCTCAGTTGCTTTTACAACATCGGAATCCGGTCTGGGGTTTGGCGCCACCGCCGACTCCGGGAGATACGGTGGTGCATTTTGACAAGGGACCACCCATGAGCATGGGTTCATCGTTCTCGTCGGTAACCCATTCAAAAATATTTCCGACCATATCATACACGCCGAACTTGCTGACACATTTCCTCATACTACCCGCCTCTTTCAGAGGCTTTATCCCCTTGGTATTACAGTTGTCATCATTACGGTTCCATCCGTAGGGATAGGTGTAACCATCAAGACCGGTGCATGCCCATTTCCATTCTCTTACCGTGCACAACCGCTTCCCCTGGTCCTCACAAAGCTTCTGAGCCTGATCGTAGGAAACATTTCCTTTGGGCAAAGCACCTTCACGATTGGGATATTCGTATTTATCGATACACACCTTGAAGAAGGGACGGTCCGGTTTTCCGGGCGGTATATCAACCAGAATCATGCCTTCAGGACAGAACAGACTCTTACTGTAGCGTTCGATTTCCGAAAGTTCTTCATCCTTTTTATGTCGGATCTGGCGTTTGACATTTCTGTAAGCAACGTTCACCACTTCGTTGTCAATCGTTTTGAACCGTATGCTCGATCCATTGTCGGATACGATTTCACCGGCATAGACTATATCCTCAAGTGCACGGCCATACTCATCTGTTTTTAGATTCCGGACAACAAGTGTATCAAAGGGGCCTTTGGGTTTTTTCGGCGCAGATGCTGCAGCAGGCTCTTCCTCAGGCGTTTCGACAACTGTCGAAATCTGGGCAATGGCCTCCTTGGTAATCGGTATTTCGGAGCCCTCGATGTCGAGTTTAAGCTGCTCGGGCGTAATAACTGCCGGAAGACCGGTGAGTGTAGAGCCATTTTTGAGCTGAACCTCAATTTTCAACCCCTCGGCGGAACGGCGGGATAACTGATCGAAAGTCAGAATTTCCGATTCACTGATTCCACCGGAAGCGGTATGGCCAACCCCCTGAGTCGTAATTTTTTCCGGAAGTTTGAGCAGTTCATATTCAACAATAAGTGATTTTTTAAACTTAAACGGCTCGCCGTTTGTCGTTTCGATTACAATTGAGGTATCATCGACAATTTCGGCAGTCCCGACAAACTCATCGCCTGTCGAGAGAACCACCCGGTATTTCCCCTTTTCAACGATATCAGAGGGATCGGCGCCGGTTGAAAAGGAGGTACTTTCTGTAGAACTTCCGGTGGTTGATACCGGAGTATAAGAGGCGCCGGTCTGAGCCCACCATTGCCGCCACGCATTCTTGTCGGCACCCAGATCCTGTCCGGTAATTCGCGCCAATGCACAATGGCCGGCATTAACAGTGAGGGTAACGTAAATATCAACAAGTGCTTCAACGATCCGGCCGCCTTCACCAACCTGCTTTTCAATAAAATCCACTTCATGAGAAGCCTCGACAAATCGCTCGCACTTTACAAGACTGTTATATTCCAGAAGATAACCCGAGAGAAGAAATTTGTTTTTTAGTGAGACAACTTCAGTGGAGATATGGTCATTAAACCCTCCCTGGCCGGGCATGTAATGAACTCCCCGCTCGATAAGGACATGCACCGCCCGGGGAAAAACTTCAATCAGGGCGGGAATCGCTTCACGGGCCTCCCATCCCATATCACCCAACGCGATTGCAGCTCGAATGCTTTTTACCGCATCCTGCTTCTCCTGATTACCGGCCATCATAATTTCAGACGCAGAATAGGGCGTCTTGTTGTGATTCGCCGCGGCATCCTGTGACCAGTATGTTGTCGGACCGCTTTTTATGTCTTCAATTAATTGGCCAACGCGATCACCATAGGCCTGATAAATGGAACAAAAAATTGCAAGCGACAAGAGTTCCAATCTCCATCTGCCCCCTCCCTTTGCGAATAAGCAGAATGTCATATACGTAAGCCTCCTCTTAAACTCTATAGTAAGTCGAACTCAAAAGATCTGTTGCCAAAACACAAAGGCACAAACAATTAAAATAGCAATTAATCAGACCTCTTCACTGAGCAATGCAAGGTTCGATAATAAAGATACCTTATCAGGTACATCAAAAACCAAATTAAATTCCGGTAAAATTGCGTAAAAGGTAAAATAAAATTCAGTCACCCCCCTTGTCTGCCGTATCATATTTCTTTTTATTGGAAAACAGATATAGGGTAATCCCTGTCGAGCAGATCAGGAGAATTGTGCCCTGCATAAATCTGAGAAACATATAATGCCCCAGACCAAAACAGAAGCAGAAAAGCGCGATCGTTCCGAGAGTCCATTGCAAAACGACACGCACCAGATGGGGGTTCCATTCTATTTCGGGATGAGCCTTTGCAATCGGACCCCATAATTGAGGAAAGGGTTTTACCTTTTTGCAGAAGCCCGCAAGATGTTCCCGTGAGGTCGGCCGGGTAAAAAACGTGATTATCATCGATGACAGCAGGCTGGCCGAAAAGACGAAAAGAAATCGCCAGGCCCATTTCATTTCTTTCAAGGGAGTGACATACATAACCAGACTTCCTGCAGCAGCGATTGTCAGCGCAGACAGCTCAGACCAGGCATTGATACGCCACCAGAACCAGCGCAACACCATGATTACCCCATACCCGGCAGTCATCATCGAGAGTGTCAGCCATGCTCCGGCAACCGATTCCTGAATCATTGCTATGCCAACAGCAATCAGAAGCATCAACATGGTCGAAACCTGCGATGCCCGTACATAATGTTTTTTTGAAGCATTTTTTGCCACAAAGCGTTTGTAGAGATCATTAACCATATATGAAGCGCCATAGTTGATATGTGTATCGACTGTGGACATGAATGCGGCAATCAATGATGCCAGCATGAGGCCGAGGATACCGGTGGGCATGATCTCGACGATCAGCCGGGCATACCCCACACCGGTTCCGGCCTGTGCCGCAGTCAGTTCAGGATAAGCGACCAGCGCGGCGAGGGCGACAAAAATCATGGGCCAGTAATTAAATCCGAATGCCACGACTGCAAAAAGAAATGTCGCTTTTGATGCATGCTGCTCATCTTTGGATGCGATAATACGCTGCAATATGGCCGGAGGAGGATTACCCCACCATTTCAATGTAATAAAAACCGCAAAGGTGGCAAAAAAAGGTGACGCAACACTGGGAAAAAAGCTGAGTCGCTGCGCACATTCAACATCACCATAGCGAGTGCACAGGCCTTTTACAATCTGTTCGACACCTCCAACATGGCGCCAGGCAAAAATCGCCAGGGTAAGAGATCCGATAGTACCAATGAAAAACTGAATCAGATCGGTTGCCGCAATCCCCCACAATCCGGAAGCTGCTGTATATGCCAGGGTGAATACCAAAATGATTCCCAGAACCGCGTATGGATTTGCCTGAGGAATAACCGCTTTGCTGAGTGTCAAAACGGCCTTCAGAATCCACCCCAGAGTCCATGCATTAACCAGTATTCCAAAATAAACACCTTTAAACCCGCGCAGTACCGCAGCAGGTTTGCCGTCATAGCGTAACTCGGCAATTTCGGCCGGAGAAAGAATTTCACTCCGTCGCAGCATGGCTGAAAAGACAAATGCACCAAGCATCCCAGCTCCGCCCAGAACAAAAGACCAGGCATACCATACCCCGGGAATGCCGTAATTGGCAACCATCCCGGCAATACCGATCGGCGTGTCGATGGCAAAGGCTGAAGCGATCATGGTTGTCCCGGCCAGCCACCACGGAAGGCTCCTGCCGGAGACAAAAAACTCCTGAATGCTTTGTGTGCCCTTTTTTGAGAAAATCAGCCCTAAAATGATGGTCAGTACAAGATAAAAAACAAGTATTATCCAGTCGATTGTATGAAGATACATAGTAATAAACTAAACGATTGACCGGATAAGATGTTAATTTTTTTAAGGTTAAGCGCCTATTTGATAAAAAAGGCGGAGCAAAAAAATTGTTGATATTTTTCCTAAAGTTTTTTATAATAATGCCGATACTATAAAAGGGGAAGTTATAAGTCTGCAGAAAGCACAAACAGGGAGGTGCACAATGCAAATCAACAGCCATATCGGGCCGGGGTTCGGGCTTGGTCAAAACAAGACCGTCAAAACCCTCGGCAAAACCAACCGCAAGCTGGGCAAAATTCTGGAAAAACTTGCCACTGCCCAGCGAATAAACCGGGCAAGCGATGATGCTGCCGGATTATCAATTTCCGAACAACTCCGGACCCAGATCCGCGGCTTTAAAACAGCCTCAAACAACGTTGCTGATGCCATGTCGGCACTGAATATTGCCGACGGCACCGCTACAGAGGCATCATCAATGGTGCAGCGCCAGAGGGAATTGGCACTCCAGGCCCAAAACGATACCCTTACCGATGACCAGCGCCAGCAGATCGATATCGAATATCAGCAACTGACCGAGGAAATCGACAGAATTGCTCAATCGAGCGAATTTAACACCCAGGATGTTGCTACAGGAGAGGGGCTTGCTTCAGGAGATGCTCAAATCCAGGTGGGACCCAACGCCGGCGATCAGG
>WJLZ01000056.1 GCA_014728215.1 Chitinivibrionales bacterium | reverse complement strand
CGCCTTCACCCTCCGACTGACCTGCATTGAACATAATGATAAGGGTGCCTTCTTTGGTCTCGTCAATCATTGACGGATGCGCATAGGGGGTATTGATCGCAGCTTTCGTCATGAGGAACTCCTGCTTGATAATGGCATTTCTTCTGCTGCCGTTATCATTGTCCTTTGGTCCATCAAATGTGCGTACCCAGTTCTGGGCAAAACCCGGCATCGCAAAAACCGATAAAGCGATCATGCATGTGCTGAAAGTTAAACGCTTCATAACTCCATCCTCCTTTTTGCTGGTTGTGAATTAGTTATAACACATGAAAATCCTTGCCTATGATAAAAGATAGACAAAATCGGCCAACATTTAAGGGAAAAAAATTGATCTTAATGATAAATGTTGAAATGTTGTCTCACTTTTGGTATATTTTTTGTATGCGAAACAAGCGATCGCCTTCAACAGAAAAAGCAATTGATTATTTATTTCGTTTCATTCATACCAGGAGTGAGCCCTTCGCTCCGCTTCCGCCATTGCGTCATCTGGCTCAAAATGCGCATGTTTCGATAAATACGATAATAAAAGCTGCCGACCGGCTTACAGATAAAGGGCTTCTGACCAAGCAGCGGTGTAAAGGATATTATATCGCAGGCAAAGAAGGTGCTGATGCTGTTCGTGATGAGATCGATATAACGCCGCTTACCGGCGGCATGTCGGCAGTCGTTACTCGTGCCGTGAGAACAGATATTTTGAATGGAGCGTATCAGTCCGATACTCCATTTCCATCATTAAAAGAGCTCTGCATCCGCTATAATACCTCGTTCAGGACACTCAAGCGGGCACTCAGAACATTGGTTGCCGAGAAATATCTTGAGCCATACAAAAGGAGCTATCGGGTTGTAGGCTTTGTCAAGCCTGCAGCGAAAAGCAGGATTCGACTTGTTTCAATGGAGAATAACAGGCGTGAAGTGCGTTTTGAGGGGGTTAATCAGGATATTCTAAGGCTGTTGGATCTGGAATGCGGCCGACGCGATCTGCGGCTCGAGATGTTTGGGCATGCGACATTCCACGAACCGGTTCAGATACCTGTGATGCCCCCGGCTGTTTTTTCCCGGCCGGGAAACCGGGATTACTTCGAACTTCGAGACGACGATTCTGTTCTGGGATATTGCTTTATTATTCCCGCGCTTTCTCCCGGTGTACGCTATGTTTTCGAAATTCTTTCCTCCTTTGGCAAACCGGTGGCCGTGCTGGACTCAACAGGAGGCCTGGTGCTTCCGGCATCATGCATAAAAGAGTTCTTTCGCATATTCAGTAATTCCATATCAGCCGATTGTGGAGAAGCGGCTACCCGTTTTTTGATAGATCTGGGGCATCGCCATATCGCCTATTTATCTCCTTTTCATGAAGCGCTCTGGTCACAGAACAGGTTGCACGGAATGCAGAAGACATGCAGATTCGCAGGGCCGGGCTACGAAGTTATTCCAATTGTGCTCCGGAATCCTGCTAACATTTATGGATTCTATCGTTTTGATGCCGGAACGAAAGGTAAATTCGATATTCTGAAAAAGGCATACGAGCAGTGGAGAAAGCAGGTAAAACCCCATTTTATTCGAACGGTTGAAAGCGTTTTCACCGATACGATTCCGGTGCGAAAGTTGCCGCAAGCTCTATGGGCCGAAACCCTCGATCAGCTTTTTGAGCGTGCAGTTGCAATAAAAGAGTGCACTGCCTGGGTGTGCGCTAATGACATAGTCGCGCTGCAAGCCCTGGATTACTGCAAACGTAAAGGCATTGCAGTTCCCCAAACGCTTTCAATCATGGGTTTCGATGATACCTACGAAAGCCTTGTTACCAGACTTACCAGCTATAATTTCAATGTGCGAGCACTTCTTCACCGGTTGCTGGGGTACCTGATTGATACAAAATCGGCGCCACGAGGATTGAAGCCCGTAACCGTTGACGGCATTATTATTCAGCGGGAAACAACAGCACAATCCCCGGTTTGATACAGACGCAACTCACTTGAGCAGCTTTGTGTGTAGATGGAAATTACATCAGTTGCTTCGGCCGTGTCATTCGATTTTTATCCTGATATTAATAAAGTGTGATACCCGGTAAAGACCGTGATTATTTCGTTCCAGGAGATAGCGGCGTAGCTTTTCATCTTTTTGCAGCGCCTGCATAGTCTATATTTGCGTTCTCCATAGTCAATATCGATATCACCGGAAAATGGTCTGAGGGATATCGACTAAAGCGGCTGTAACGAATGATTTTGCTTTCGGAGACTGAAAAATGAGGGTTAGCCAGAATATAATCGAGTCGCGGTAAAAAACGCCAACCCTTGAATGCATGATAAGTACCGCATAATGAATCTCCCTTGAAATTATTCTGAAAAGTGTCGAACAGCGCCGGCTGCACGGATTTCTCCTGATGATTATTTGAACCGGTCAAAGCACTGCTGGTCAGCATCTTCATGGCTTTATGACTTTCTCCGGCATTGAAATCACCGGTTACCACCACAGGGTCGTCAAATTCACGCTCATGGATACGTTCCGCCAGCAATTCGATATTTTTACGAAGCCTGAAAGAGAGTGGGGCAAGGTGTACATTGTACACATACAGCGGAGTACCCTCGGCAAGCGGCACCAGCCGCACCCAGGTACAGATGCGAGGCTTGGTAAATGGCGGATCAAAGGAACCGGGGATATCTGGTGTATCTGAAAACCAGAAGGCGCCTGAGCTGTGTACCGCAAAGCGCTCGTTATTGTAGAGAATAGCAGCCTGCTCGCCTCTGGAAATACCATCACGCCGCCCGTGGCCGACAACACCATAATACGGAAATTCACTGCCAATCTGATCGATTTGAAACTGAAGCGCTTCCTGCAAGCCGATAATATCACATTTTGAATCCTGAATAACATCGGTTATCAAAGGGAAACGATTCTCCCAGGAATCAGGACCTTTGTCCAT
>WJLZ01000055.1 GCA_014728215.1 Chitinivibrionales bacterium | reverse complement strand
TGACACAGACGAGGTGCGAGTTAAGTTAAACCTGTGATATCATCGGTTCCGCCCATACTCTGGTGCTGTTGCTGATACCTGAACTGATACACTGTTCCGGTTTTATTTGCCATATTCCTTTGATGATCCACGCTGTCGGAGCGCTGCCAAATGGGCAAAAAGAATAAAAAGAAGCAACAACTACCATCCGACCCAACTGAGTTGGAACGCCTGGCACGACAGCATTTGGCAGCCGGCCGTTACCGGAACGCAAAAAACGCATTCAAAGAACTCCATAAAAAAGACCCGGCAAAATACCTTCCCGATTTGATTGAAGCCTACAAAGCGCTTGCGCGGGATATGATAAGCAGGGGAAGGATGTCCGATGCGGAACCGGTTCTCGATTATATTCAACAGCTTACCGGATCAAAAATGGAGCCGTCGGACCTCTGGACTTCCGCTGCGCCGCATGCAACGCTTGACGCCACCCACCATGACACAAAAATGCAACGTTTGAAGGTCGCCGACGAATCGGTTGTTTCATTTGCCCGTACTCGGACCGGGTTTTTTGATGAAACATCCGAGCGGGAATGCGCGGCGGTTCAGGACGCCCTCCGCTATATTTGCTCCGCCGACTACCGGGCCGCAACCGACGCCGTTCGAGGCATACCCTTGAAATCTATGTTTTCCCACTGGCGGTTGTTTATTAAAGCGCTCTGTGCGTTTTACCGCCACGACGACGATACTCTGCGTGCCGCGTTCTCCCGTATACCCGAAGGCACCGCGCCTTATGAAGCGCTTCGTTCCTGCCGCTATTTGATTGACAGAACAAACAGCGCGGACGGCAATGTTCCGCGCAGCGAACGGCTTGCCCGACATGCCGGCATTCTGGCCGGTTTTCCCGGCTCCGCACCCGCACTTGCCCGCATCGATTATCTCTGGGACGTTGGGCGGTTCAGAGATGCTTTGCGGGAAGCCAGACGCACCGTTCCGGAATATTCCACCGCCCAAAAGGGCATTGCCGGCCGCCTACGTCATTTTCTTGAGTATAAAGTTTTTGATTTCGATGATGAAACCGCCGACAAATATCTTGAAGTCCTCTTCTCAACAAAAATAATGAATTTCAACCATATAAAGCCGGAAAATCGAGAGATTGCACTGGTATCCGCCCTGATATCCGAACGGATGTGTTTTAACAATTCCGAAATAGAAAATGTCTGGACCGATGTTATTGAACTTTACAGACACAACAACATTTTACCATCCGGAGCCGAAGCCTTGATACACCTGCGCCTGGGCAAATTGTTTGCAAAACCGGCTTTTGACACGCCGTTGTTTTTCCCCCGGCGGAACAAACCGGAAATCGAGGATGAAGAATTGGCCACCGAACACCTTAAAACCAGCATCAACCTCTATGATAATGATCTCGAGGCCTATAAAACCCTGCTGTACGTCTATACGATCAAAAACCGCAAAGCGGAGCGGAACCGCCTTCTTGACACAATGTCCGCAAAATTTCCCGAAGACAAGGAAACACTTGAACAGGCCGGCCTTTTTTGTCTCCAGAGGAAAGCGTATAAAAAGGCTTTGGGGTATTTCCGGCAGGCAATGGATATCGATCCCACCGATAAGAAAGCCGCCGCAATGCTGAATGTCGCCACCCTGCTGATTGCACGCAACGCTGCCGAATCCGGTCGCGTAACGCAGATGCGGAAATTTATGCGGCAGACGATCGAAAATAGTCTTGAGAATTCTATGGATTTCAACCTGAATCGGTCGGCAATAATGGCCCGATGGGCTGTTTTGGAATCGATAATCGGTGATGAAAAGGAAGTTCGCCGGATTGAACAATGCGGTCGTAACCTGGCGCCCACCGCGGCTTTCTATGATTATTTCATTGCTCTTATCGCCTCTGCCTATGCTCCCCGAAAGCGCCATGAATTCGAAACGTTTGAACAGCGGGCGCTCTCCTCTCAACCCACCGTGGAAAATGCCCTTTCCTTTGTTAAAATCGTTCTTTACGGTGAAGAACTGGGGATACCGGAACGGAGATTGGCCGACCGGCTCCAAAAAATAGACCGTTATTGCGCCAAAGCAGTGTCATCGAATGTCGACCCGCAAACAGCGCAAGAATATATCGAGCTGGTTCTTTCTATGTATCCGAGATTCCTCATGACGAGATCAGCCAAAAAGCTTGTAAAAATGCTTCTGAAAAAAGATGGGAAAAATCCGGCATACCTTCTCTACAATTTATTACTTGACATGAAAAGCAAGGGCTCGGTCCGGCAGCTCCTCTCCACGCTGGAACAAATAACCGAAGAAGCGGAAAAGAGGGGTGATATGAAAACACTCACTGAAGCCCGGAAACTTTCGGATGAAATTCATTCTATTCCTTTTATGGACGGCATTCCGGGCAAGGGGTCCAATATCTTCGAGCGTATGCTGAATGAATTTGAAGATGAAGATTATTTTGATGACGAAGACGAGCCGGGGCCCATGCCCCCACCACATCGCAGAGGGCGGCGTACAACGCACGGCAAAGCTAATCGGCACAAGGGAAAAAACTCCCCACCGTCGGGTGAAAAAAATATTTCCGATGATGCGGAGTTTATCGACATTTTTAATGATCTTTTTTAGGATATGGCTATGGACGAAAGAAATCCCTATGACATTCTGGGTGTAGAGCCCGGGTCAACCGATCAAGAAGTTCGCCGCGCATACCTTGATCTCATAAGAAAACATCCACCCGATCTGCATCCACAGGAATTTGCGCTGATAAGCAATGCATACGAAAAAATCAAAACCGAAAAAAACCGCTTGGAATATGACCTCTTTTCAACCGATCCCGGCATCGAATATCCATTTGATGCGCTGATTGAGGAAATCAAAAAAAAGGGTCGGCAACCACCCGGAATTACACCCTTAACAAAGTTGCTACGTGAATGTTTGAACAAGACGAAAACGAAATAGGCAAAGACCGTAGTCCCGAGAGTCGATCGGATGATCCGGTTTCGGTCCGTGACCATATCACCAAAAACGTAACCGCCTGGCTCGACTGGCTTGAGCAGCACACAATGCCTGTGCTCGAAGACACCGACGATGGCCGGTGTCCGGATCTCATGTCCCTGTATACCGAGATGAGCGCGCTGCGTCATGTAGTTTCCACCGGCATGCGACGCACTGTTGAGGGGATAGCCGGAATCTCGGAAACGCTTGGCGATATCGAACAGAAACACTTTCCGTCGGAAACCGGCAGCACAATGCCTGATTTTGCCGGCGACACTGATTTATTAAACAAAAACATCGTACTCGGCCTCGTAGAGCTTTTCAGCCGCATGGAGCGTCTGGCTCGACGAATGCAAAATACTCCGACCGGCGGCCTGTTTGTCACCGGTTGGAAAAACGAATGGAATTCGATCCGGGACGGAATCGAAATTGTCCAATCGCATTTTTCCCGGCTGCTGGAAAATATGAGCATAACCCGAATCCGGACAGCCGGACAACCATTTGATCCATCATGCATGATTGCCGTAACAACTATTTCCAGCGATGATCTTCCCGACGGAGCCGTGGCTGAGGAAATCACCCCGGGGTATCGATTAAATGATTCGGTGCTTAAACTTGCCGAAGTCACGGTTGTACGGCAACAAAAGGAGATATAATTATGGAACTTATTGCCGGTATCGATTTAGGAACGACCAACTCGGAAATCGCCTATATAGAAAATGGGAAACCGGTCATGGTCACCATCGAGCACAACCCGATCATGCCCTCTGCCGTCGGCCTTGCGCCCTCCGGCGAACTGATTGTCGGAAGCGCGGCGAAAAACCAGATGGTTTCTCACCCCGAATCGACGGTCCTCTCGATCAAGCGAAAGATGGGGGAAGAAATTACGGTGGCATTGGGAGAGAAATCGCTGAATCCGGAAGAAATATCCTCGCTGATTCTTCGGGAGCTTATCAAGCATGCCGAAGTCAGTGCCGGGCAGACAATTTCCAAGGCGGTTATCACGGTCCCGGCATATTTCAACGAACGACAACGGCAGGCGACCAAAGACGCCGGTGAGCTTGCGGGTGTTGACGTTGTTCGCATTATCAACGAACCGACCGCCGCCGCAATGGCCTACGAAGCCGGTCACGAAAACGATCAGATCATCCTTGTTTATGATCTCGGCGGCGGCACCTTTGACGCATCACTCGTGGTGGTAAACAAAGGCATTGTTGAGGTAAAAGCGAGTCACGGCGATACTCACCTTGGCGGCGATGATTTCGATGAACTCCTTATTAGGAGATTTTCCGAAGATTTTCACGACCGCCACGGCATTGATCCGGCTGCCGACCCCCGGATTCATCGGCGCCTCTGGATTGCAGCAGAACGCGCCAAACGACAACTTTCCGACAACCCGTATGCGCGAATCCGCGAAGAATTTATCTACGACGACCTTCATCTTGACATAGAGATTAATCGTCCGGACTATGAAGAAATGATCCTCCCGCTGCTGCATCGTGCACAAGACTGTGTACACCAGTGTCTCCGTGATGCTGCCGTCCTTCCCGCCGCGGTCGACAAAATAATCCTTGTCGGCGGCTCATCCCGTACCCCCCTGGTACATCGATTGCTAAAAAACGATTTCGGCAAAGAACCCCGGTACGAAATCGATCCCGACCTGATCGTTGCCCAGGGCGCCGCTATCCAGGCCGCCACAATCTCCGGCAGCCCCGCCAAAGCGATACTGGTCGATATAACCCCCTATACATTCGGTACCAGCGCTATCGGCAATATTAACGGTGATATTCGTGCCGGCGCATTCGTTCCCGTCATACATCGGAATACGCCTATACCAACAAAAAAAAGCGAAAGCTTTACAACCGTCGTTGACGGCCAGGAGTGTGTCGAAGTTGAAATTTATCAGGGAGAGCAACCGATTGCCGCCGACAATGATTTTGTTGGTTCGTTCAGAATTACCGGATTAAGCGATGTTCCCGCCGGTAACCTTGTGGTGCTTACCATGGAACTCGATATTAATGGAATGCTCAGAGTGACTGCGGTAGAGAAAACAACCGGTCTGAATAAGAGTGTAGTCATGAATACCCGCGGCCGCCGGGATCGGCTTAATATCGAAAAGGCCCGCCACAACCTTACCGGTTTGGTGCCGGAAGAAGAACTGTCCGAAGTTGCCGAAGCCGAGTACTGGGAATCGGGGCCACATTCCGTTCCACCGTTGGACAAAGAAAACCAAATCTCGCGCGCAAAAATGTTGCGAAAGAGAGCAGAACGGCTTCTGCCCGAACTCCCCGAAGAAGACGCCGCCGAAATCCGCGCGCTTCTGGAAAAACTCACTCATGCAATTGCTTCGACGGATACAAAAGCTGTCACCGAATGCAACGAATCTCTTTCCGACATGATTTTTTACCTGGAGGATTAGCGTGCGTTGTCCGGTATGCAGAAAAGAAAAGCGTTCGGAAGCCCAATGCCCAAGGTGCAAATTTGATTATACCATTATTGAAACTATCCGGCGCTGCGCCGAACAATTTCTTAACAGAGCCGTCCATGCGGCGCAACAGGGCGATTATACTGCCGTAATTCAACACGCTGGCAAATCCTGGGAATTACACCACTCCGCCAAAGCCGCTCAACTAATGACTCTTTCACATATTGCATTACAACACTATCGGCAGGCTCACGGCTGGTACCGATTGGCGGAACAGATGCAAAAGCATTCGGGGTGATTTCCACTGGATCCACGCCTGGTCAAATCATTCATTTCCTGAACTCATCAGCCTCTACCCCAAGCTCGTTCATCTTTTTTGTCAACCATTTACGATCGATCTCAAGCATTTTCGCCGCCAGCGAAACATTCCCCGAACTCTTTTTCAGGGTGGTCATGATCGCTTCCTTTTCAGCTTGTGCCCGTGCCGCTTTAAGGCTCATATCGATTTTTTCACCACCGTCCACAACCGGTGAATGGGAAGGTAGCTGGATATCATCGCGGGTTATGCGATTGCTCGATGAAAGAAGGATCGCCTTCTGCATGGCATTCTCCAACTCCCTGATGTTACCCGGCCAACTGTGGCCGAGAATAAGGTCACGTGCCTGAGAGGTGAGAGTCTTTTGGGGCAGGCCGAATTGGAGGGCATATTTCTTAATAAAAAAATCGGCCAGAAGCAGCACATCCCGGTCCCGGTTCCGGAGCGGCGGAAGGGTGACGGTAAGAACATTGAGGCGGAAAAAGAGGTCTTGCCTGAAGGTTCCCCGCCGAACCTCCGCTTCGAGGTCCTTATTTGTTGCCGCCACGATACGCACGTTGATGCGAATGGTTTCGGTACCACCGATACGGCTGATCTCCGACTCCTGGAGTACCCGAAGAAGCTTTACCTGTAGCTGGAGGGGTAACTCGCCGATTTCATCTAAAAAGACCGTGCCGTCCTGCGCGGCTTCGAAGAGGCCTGGTTTCCGAGTGGTGGCGCCGGTAAAGGCCCCTTTTTCGTGGCCGAACAGCTCCGATTCCATGAGATTTTCCGGAATTGCACCGCAGTTGATCGCCTTGAACACCTTGTCGGCCCGACGGGAATGCTTGTGCACGAACCGCGCCATCAGCTCCTTGCCGGTCCCGGTTTCCCCGGTAATCATAAGCGGGGACGCCGTCGCCGCCAGCCGGGACGCCGTCTCGACGACCTTTCCCATTACTGTACTTTCAAAAATCATTCCCCCGCACTGCTCCATCCCCTGATGTTGCAGGCGACGTATGGTTTCCCGCTGACTTACCCGCTCGCGGTGAGCCGCCAGAATTTCGGAAAACAAGGGAATTAAACGATCGCAAAACCGCCGGTCATCTTCGGTAAACCGGTCGGTTGCCTGCATCCTGTCACAGTACAGATAACCGGTTATCGACACGCCGTCGGTGAGCGGAGCACAGAGTACCGAAGCGACCAGATTCCGTTCGAGCGAAACCATCCTTTCGTCGCCGTCTTTCCAATCGATATCGTGCATGAGAATCGTTGCCGATTCATCCCGGGCCCAGTCGATCGCCCGGTTGGAAAAACGGTCGAGGCCGCTCCCCCGGGGATAACGGGCGATAGTAGTCCGTTCACCACGCTGTGGGCCTTCTACAACCAGACGGGATGCATCACAGTGCAGCAGGCGGGAAACCGACGCTACCAGGTTGGCAAAAACATCTTCCCCCCGATTACTCAAAAGCGATACCACGGCGCTAATCAACTCACCTACAAGCTCTCGCTCGGTCTTGTGGTTGGCGCCGGCGACGAGATCCGTTGTTGAGACGGCATTACCTGCCATGAACCTGAATTCTCTTGCTCCAACACCAAGCACATCGCCGGGTTGCAGCGCGGTCGCCGTATCGATTGGCGCGCCGTTGATTGATACCGCAAGTTCGGGCGATAACCGTCGAACCTCATATGTCCCATTTGTATAGAGGCAATGGGCCGCCCGGGCCGGCATTCCCTTGTCCTTCAGCCGAATATGACACTCCTTCGAAGAACCAATCGTCACAATCCGGCCGGAAAGAACATGTTCCGTATTATTTGAAGTCTCTATCAGCTTTGAATAATTCACCGTCCCCCCGTCTCCTTCCGCACTGTCCCTTCGGGCATGTTGATTATTTTTGTTTGAAAAGGAAGAAGCGCTACCTTTTCCCGCCACACAATGTTATCCTTTTCATCCTGCCAGGCGAGTGTATGGGACCCATAGGGAACAGTAATTCCTCCCCGTCGGATCCCCTCATAATCGAATGTTCTGTTATCGAGACGCAGATCCCCTTTCGATGGTGGATTCGCCAGATAAATACGTCCGGTGAGTTTACCGTGATGGGAGACGTCGCGGCGAAGGGGAAGTGAGGTGGGTACTCTCATCGATTTTTCAGCAATATTCTTCATCATACCCGACATTGCTCGCCTGGAATGCTCTCCCGAATCACCAGACATTGGCACGGGATTCGACTTCCGTCCGACAAAAAATGCAGCCGCCACGGCAATAACAAGAACACCTGCAGCAGCACCATAGGAGAGCCTTTGTACCGCAGGTTTCACTTTAGGACGGCCTGTCAAGTCATCCAACAACGACAGGGCCTCGACATTATCCGGATCCACTTCGAGGCACTCCACTAAAAGCCAATAGGCTTCATCATCCCGCCGTGCCGCGATCAGCTCCCGAGCTGCATCACATAGTTCTCCGGTAAGAGCTTCCGAACAGAGAGCCTCTGCGACATCCTGCCACCCGGGAACAAAGTGCATGTTTTGCGTCAAATTTATCCATGCTTCATATAATTCCTTGCCCGACCCGCACCGTTGCAATGGATTTTCGCTCAGGAGCCTGTCGGTAATCGATGATTCGGGGAGATCCCCGAGAATTTCTTTGAGTATCAACCCCGCCGAATAAATATCCGTACGCATATAATCGATTCTCTCTTTACCGCGCCAGAGTTCCGGCGCCATGTACGCAGGAGTCCCCTTAACGGTTCCGATCATCGACACCTTGCTGTCAACTATCTGTTTTGTAAAACCAAAATCGATAAAGCTCAATCCCTTATCGGGGGAAAGAAGTATGTTCTGGGGCTTGAGATCTCGATGGGCATACCCAAGAGAATGCAATGCTCCCAACGCACTGACAACGCTGTCGGCAATACAAAGCCGGTCGATATCCTGAAGCGGCTGGATGAGCATTTCATTTAACGGAACGCCGTTAATCCACTCCATAACGATGTAGATTTTATTTTTCCACTCAAAGGCGTCGTAGACCCGGGGGATTGAACCGATCTGCAACTGTGCCTGGGTTTTGCCTTCCTTGAGCAAGAGTCGTTTTTTTTCGGGGTCTTTTTCATGAATAATTTTTATCGCCACCCACCGGTCGAGTCTTGTCTGACGGACCCGGTAGACCGAGGAAAAGCCCCCCTCGCCGATCCGCATGGGATGCGTAAATCCTTTGGGCAGCTTCGGTATCATCGACCCTCCCGCCGTATCTTTTCGGCCTTGGCAAACCAGTACAGAATATCCTTATCGTCCGGATTATATTTCAGAGCCTTAAGCCATTGGGCATGGGCGTCATCATAACGCTTTTGCGACCAGTAAACCATTCCTCGATTGAAGTAGGAATTTGAGTGGGTGCTGTCGAGGGATATTGCCTTTGTAAAAAGCGCCTCCGATTTCTGTGCATACCCGAGCTTAAAGTAAAGAATACCGATACTGTTGACAACCTCGACGTTTTCGGGATCATATTGGAGGGCCGTTGAAAGGGCCTCCACGGCTCGTACCGTATCGCTGCGCGCCAGAAGAAGGCGGGAATATTCCGCCCAGGCATGAGAAAGCAGTTTGAGCGCCTTGTCATCCGGACGAAGTGTCCGGGCGGCCTCCAATTGAACAAGCGCCTGTTTCCAGATTGTCGTATCGCCGTTAGTATCGGCCGCTTTTTGAAGAAGCGCTTTACCCAGTCCAACCCGGGCGTCATAGCTTTTTGGATCATGCTGAATCTCTCTGGTGAAAAATTCAATAGCGGCAGAATAGTCGCCCAGCGCAAGGTTTGTGTTTCCCTTATCAACATCCGACGGCCCACATCCCGCAAAAATCAGAATGAGAACAATAAACAGGATACAGACAGTGTCGCCTCTGTTTACTCTTTGTTCCATGCTATCGTCTTATCCCATTTCGCCGATATGCTCCAATCCCAATCGGGAATATCAATCGGTGCATCATCATGAAGCGTCGACCATGTTTTGGCAATGCCGCCATCAAGTGTAAATCTCCCAATCACCCGGGTTTTCCTGCTTAACGAAATATCACAATAAATTGTATTATCAACCCGTTTCTTTTCAAATCTTTTTATCGGACCGAAATACGAATTTTCGATCACCTTATAGTAATCATTTTCATACGCCAGTACCGCATCGTTGAACGTAACACCAAATATGCTGTCGACAGCCACGGAACCGATTGAGCCGGTTTCATTTCCGTACCAGTGCCATATATAGTTGTCAACAAACGACTTAATCGACCATTTCGGCGATATTTCTACTTCGAACTTAAAAGGCAGATCAATTGCAACCGAAGGTCCGGCAAGGAACATAATATTGCTCTGGGGAATAATTGTCGACGCATCGAGTGTATCCAGTGGGGCGGAAATGAAATACCTGTCCGGCCGCAATGGTCCCATTGAACGCACCTCCCGTACCGCCAGCGAAGAGTCCTGATCATTCCAGAGAAGCGAGGGAGCAAAATAGCCGTTGAACAGCATTGATCCCGACACTTCTACCTCAGGGAATATCAGGCCCATATAGGCAATCCAGAATCCGCTCTGACTTTCGGTACTCATGTTCGCGCCAAGCTCGTGACGGTAACCGGCCGAAGAAAAAAAGATACGATTTCTGCGGGAATGCATGTAGGAAGTAACTATTTCATTGAATGACGAATAATTTTTATAATTATCGACCATTCGTGTCCATTCGTAATTGAAGGAAAAACGTTTTGCTATATTGCCGATTCCGGTCCTGATACCACCTGAAACGCCGAGGCTGTCAAATTCATTGCCTTCAGGGCTTACCGTATTGGGCTTGTTCATCGAAAACAGGCCGGATATAAAAGGAACAATGCCATTGCCCAATTTGTACCGGGCGGTCAGTGCGCTCTGGAACTGATAAAAAAGACCATCAATGGCGTCTTTTGGAAGCGGCTCTTCAGGAAGAACGAGAGGATAGGCCACGGCATCGATAAACTTTTCGCTTTCATATCCAACGCTGGCGGCAAAGCCAAGTGATGGTGTAAACCGTTTTTCAGACAAGGAGGCAAGCGCTCCGATTGAATCGAGCAACGCTTCCGCCCTTTGTTCCATTCCTGCCGCAGTGTAGATTACACACCGCTGTGTCAATAAAACTTTCTTTAATGCAGCATTATTTACCGGATCGACGGAATGGTTTAGTGCCAGGGCTGTATCCAGAGTTCCCTTCCTTAAATATGTTTCGGCTATCAGATAAAAAAGGCTGTCCCGCGGCATGCCGTTTTTCGATGCTCTGAAAAAATATACCTGCGCAGAATCAAATTCTGCGCTTTTAAGCATTTTCTGCGCTTTTTTCAGTTCCTGGTCATAAGAAAATCCCGAAGTAAAAATTACGGAACAAAGAAATATCAGCGAAACAACGTGCCTTTTTCTGTTATTCAAACGCATGGAATAACCTGTTAAATAATAATACGTTATCTAAAGCGACATCCTTAATTATATCTTCCCGAAGAAGTCTTGTGCCAGTATTTAAGTTGAAATGCTTTGAATTGGAAATACAAAGAAATGGTTCACTACAGATACAAAGAATTAGCTCTTCTTACATACTACCGATTCAAATGGCATCCATCAATTTTGAACGGAGTAGTAGAATAAACCTGTATGCATTGAATTAATGTCCCTTTATAGCCGGTATAAATTTCCGGTCATTATAGAGGAGCATTATCCAGGCCTGTTCTTTGTTGACCCGGTTTGCAGCTTTCCGACCGAGCAGATTAAAAATCGGCTGTTGCGAACCCTTGATAAGTGAACCGGCCGGTCGATAGTGATCTCGAATACCGCGTTTGAAAATGACTCCGGCGGAGGTTTCTTCGATACCGACGCCTTTGAGGATCGCACCATAAAACCCTACATTATTTATCATGTCGGTCGTATCACCAATGGCATAGAGTTCGTAGCCATAACCGTCAGTGGCGGTAAACCTGACATACTCATCCCATGCAATATTTGTGGTATCATCCGAATACCAACGGATATACAGCTCGGTTGCCCACAGATCACCCTGTTTTTCGTCGGATGAAGAATCCTCAAG